>DATFFV010000493.1:0-11492 GCA_035249885.1 Gammaproteobacteria bacterium
GCAACTCCGACGTCGTCTCCACGCGCTCGCGCTCTTCGCCCGCGAGCTCGGCGCGCAAGCCCGGCGGTAGGTCGGCGGCCGAGATTGCCGCGAGCGCCGCCTCGCGCGCCGCGGGAGCCGCGACGTCGGTGGCGATGCGCGCCGTGACTTGCGCGACGCGTCGTTGGTCGCGGCGGAAGATCTCGCGCGCGCCCAGCACTTCCTCGATCTCGGCGACGTCCCCGACCGCTACGCGTTGCCCGTCGCTCGTGCGGACCGGCAGCCGGAGCAGCGCCTCGGGATCGACGGCCGGCAACTTGAGCACGACGTCGCGCTCCTCGTCGCCCATCGTCACCGTCGTCGCGCGCAGGCCGTCGAGCGAGGTCTCGAGCACCGCGCCGAGCGTATCCAAGTCCACGCCGAGGCCGTCGGCGATCGCGCGTTTCAGCGAAATCCGGAGCTCCGGCGGCGCGTTCTCGAACGACGACTGCACGTTCCAGAGCTCCGGCTGCTCCGCGAGCCGCGCACGCACGAGCTCCGCACCCTGCCGCAGCTCATCGATCGAGTTGCCCGCGATCTCGACGACGATCGGCGGGCCGGCCGTGCCGAGCGCGCGCGCAAGCGCGGTGCTGCCCACCTCCCACGAAACCTCGGCGCCATAGAGCTCCGAGACCGCGGGCAAGGATCGTTGCACTACTGTGTTGCCGCTCTGGCCGCCCGCCGCGAGCCGCAGCCTGAGCTCGGCCGTGTTCTCCTCGGTCTGAAGCTCGCGGATCAGCCGGTCGTCGTTCGGCAGACGGCCCACCTCCGAGAGCATGGCTTCCAGATCGTCGCCGGCCGCTTCCGCGAGTACCGACTCGATGACCGCGACGGTCTCGGCCGTGGACTCGACCTTCTGCCCGGGCGGCGTGACTACGCGCATGCTGAACTGGCGCGGATCCGCCGGCGGCAGCAGCTCCGAGCCGAGCTCGAGCAGCGAGAACACGGCGACCACCACGAGCACCGCCGCGCCGCCGAGCCAGGTCCACGGCTGGCCGAGGATGCCGTACACCCACTCTTCGAGGCGCCGGCTGCCCGGATCGACGTCGCGTGTGCCGGCACGCGGCAGCAGCCACACCGCGAGAGCCGGGATCAACAACACGGCAACCGCTAGCGACACGAGCAGCGACAATACGACCGTGAACGCGATGCCCGACACGAGCCGAGCCGCCATGCCTTCGATGAGCACCACGGGCAGAAACACGACGCAGGTCGTGAGCGTGCTCGAAACGATGGCGCCCGCGACGGCGCCCGTGCCCGTCGCCGCGGCCACGAGCGGCGCATCGCCGTCGGCGCGCTTCCTGAAGATGCTCTCCATGACGACGATGGCGTTGTCGATGAGCATGCCGGCGCCGAGCGCAAGCCCGCCGAGCGTCATGAGATTCAAGCTGTAGCCCGCGAAGCTCATCGCGAACACCGTCGCGAGCAGCGACACGGGGATGGCGGTCGCGACGATGAGAATCGGCCCTAAGCTGCGCAGGAACACGAATAGAACGCCGATCGCGAGCGCAATGCCCAGGAGCGCCGCGGATTGGACTTCCGAGATCGCGTCCTCGACGAGCGCTGCCTCGTCGGCGACGGTGGTCACCGTGAGCCCCGGAAGATCGGCCGCGAGCGCCGCAAACGCGTCGCGCACGACGCGCGAGACCGCGACCGTGTTGGCGCCGGCCTCCTTGTACACCGAGAGGCCGACACCCTCGACGCCGTCCACGCGAACGACGTGCGTGATGTCCGCATCGGCGAGCACGACCTCGCCGAGGTCGGACACGTAGATCGGCACTACGCCCTCGCCGCCCGCGTCTTGATACCGCACGACCGCGGCCGCCACGTCCTCGGGCCCCGTGAAACGCGAGAGCCCGCGCACGAGCAGCACGCGGTCGTCCTCGACCACGGTTCCGGCGTTGATGTCGACGTTCGCGGCACTGATGCGGTTCCTGACCTCGACGAGCGTCAGCCCGTAAGCGTCGAGGCGCGCCTGGTCGAGCCGCACCTGGATCTCTCTCTCCCGACCGCCCGTGACGCGGACCTCCGCGACGCCTTCGAGCTGCTCGAGAGCAGGGCCGATCTGACGCTCGGCGAGGCGCCTCAAATCGGCGAGATCGGTCTGCCCCTCGGGCGCCGTAAGGCCGAGCACGAGCACGGGTAGCTGCCGCGGATCGAAGCGCCGTACCCGAACCTCGTCGACCTCGGTGTCCGCCGCGATCGGCGCAACCGCCTTGTTGACCTCGACGAGCGCGATGTCGATGTCGGTGTCCCAGTCGAAGGTTACGCGCGAGATGAGCTCGCCCGAGCGAGCGATCTGGCTGATCGCACGCAGGCCCCGCACCGTGAACAGCAGTTGCTCGATGCGCTCGCCGTACAGCCGTTCCATCTCGACGGCCGGCCGCTCGCCCGACGACACCGAGATCAGCACGGTCGGGCTCTCGACGTCGGGCAAGAGGTCGAGCGGCAAGCCCCGCCACGAGACGAAGCCGAGCACGACCACGACCGCGGCAAGCACGGTGACCGCGACGGGCCGGCGGGTTGCGACTCGCGCTATGGCTTCCATGGCCGCGGCCCGCGGAGGCTAGCGATTCGTCACGCGAACGAGCATTTGGTCCGTCAGCGTCTCGAGCCCGCGCACGACGACGCGTTCGCCGGTCTCGAGGCCGCGGCGCACCTCGACGAAGGTATCGTCGCCCAGGCCGAGCGTCACCTCGCGCATCGCGACGCGCTGGCTCGCGAGCACGAACACCACGCGCCGGCCGCCACGATCCGTGACGGCCGTGCGCGGCACGACGGCCACGTTCTCGCGCCGCTCGCCGATGAGCGTCACTTCGACGAACATGCCGGGCCGCAACCGGTACTCTGCATTGTTGACCTCCACCTCGGCGCGCAACGCCCGGGTGCGTTGATCGACCGTCGGCGCGAGCCGCAGGACTCGGCCCGCGAACAGCGCGTCGGTCCAGGCGTGGTAACGGGCGCGCGCTTCGAGTCCAACGCGCACGAGCGCGATGTCGTCGCCGATCAAATCGACGTCGGCGATCAGCTTATCGAGCGGCGCGATCTGCGCGACGAGCTGGCCCACGCTCACGAGCTGGCCGTTCGCGAGCAGCTGTCCGTCCGCGTCGCGCGCGAGCTTCAAGATCACGCCGTCGATGGGCGTGATCATGCGATTCCGATCCTCGGTGCGGCGCGAGCGCTCGAAGTCGAGCTTCGCCGTCTCGTACTTGTTCTCGATGCTGTCGAGCGTCGTTTGGTTGATGAGCCCGCGCGAGAAAATCTCGCGGGTCGCCTCGAGCTCTGTCCGCGCCGCATCATACGCGCGCTGAGCCACGGCAAGGCGCGCCGCGATGCGCACGTCCTCGCCGACGATGCGCGCGATCTCGTCGCCCGCCTTGACGGCGTCGCCTTCGGCGAGCCGGCGGCCGTCGGGCCCGCGGTCGATCTCGAGCACGCCGCTGTCGAGCACGTTCAACGTGACGATCTCGGGCGCGCGCAGCGTGCCGGTCGTCACGATCCGGTCCTCGAGGGTCGCGACGCCGACCTCCTCGACCGCCACGGGGACCCGGAATTCCACTGCCTGCTGTGCGCCCTCCGGCGCGCAGCCCGCGAGCAACGTCGCGGCAACTAGACCGCCGGCGAGTTTGCGCCCGCCGTACGTTTGCATCCGCTTCATTGCCCAGCCGCTCCGCCGGCCCCGAACGTGCGGACCGGCGACCACGCCACGGCGTCCGCGATGATCAACCCGCCTGCCGCGCGATCGCTGATCTCCACGCGAACCTCGCCGGCCGGCAACCGGTACTCGCCGACCAAGTTCCAACCCTGGGTGGCGACCGACGCATCGTACTCGACGGTCTCACGGCCGTCAGCGCTGACGATCTCGAGGCTCCAGGCGCTATTGGCGTTCGCGAAATTGAGCAGGAACGGGGGCAGATGGATCTCGAGCTCCCACGTGCCGGCCGCCGGGAGGGTCGCGGGCAACACGGCGCGTGTGCTGCCGTCGCCTGCACGGATGGACGCGAACGTGTGCCGGTAGCGGCCCCAGGCCGCGGGGCCGCCGCGGCGGCTCCAGCGACTCGGCAATGCCGTGGTTGCGATGGGCAGCCCCTGGTCGAGATCCTCGTCGCTGTCGTTCTGCTGGCCGAGCCTGAAGTCGTCGCCACCCGCATCGGTCACGATCGCGAAGCCCTCGTCGAGATCGTCGGCCACGATTCGCGCATCGCGCCCGAGATCGAAGTCGATGACGCGCGAGCCCTCGAAAGGCTCGACGTTGCGCAGCGGAGGCTCGCCCGTCGGCAACACGCCCGCGACGAAGTCGTCGCGATTGAGCGATAGATAAGGAAGCACGCGCACGTTGATGGCCGGCACGGTCAGCACGACGCCGAACTCCTGCGCGGACCGTCCTTCGAAGCGGATCGCGTCGCTCCGGCTGATCACGGGGTTCACGTTGACCGGACCGGCGGGTTGGCCTGGCTCCACGAGGACCGGGCCACCGGCGCCGCCGGCGCGCCCCGGCACGGCCCACGACACGCGGGCGAAACCGACGACGGGCTCTTCGTTACCGAGCCGGACCAGCAGCTGGTAACGCGTCGCCCCGTTCTCGTCGTCGGGCAACCGATATTGCTCCACGCTGCGCACGACGAATCCCGGCAACGCCGTGGTGCCGATCCATTCCTCGATGAGCGGCCCGAGATCCGGGGACACGCTGTCGGCCGCGGCAACGAACTCTGCCAGCGTGAACGAGCCGCCCGCGTGGCCGTCGACGATGCGCGCCAAGAGCCGGCCGATCGCGTCCGGCCCGAGCCGGTCGCGAATGACCTCGGCGAGCTTCCCGCCCTTGAGCACGAGCGTGTCGAGGGCGCGCTGCGGATCCTCGCTCGGGTCGATGGCGGAGAGCGGCGTTTCGAGCGCGGCATCCCACACGTCGGTGCGGAGCGTTTGGCTCCTGATGACCGCGTCCGAGATCGCGGTGGCGCCTTGCAGATTGTTCATGACGGCCGTGACCGCCTGATTGAGGTTCGTGAACATGTGGGCCGAGAAGTAGCTGCGCCGGCCGGATATGAGCAGCGTCGCGAGATCTTCGAGCACGAAGTCGAGGGCGATCCCCTCGGGCCCGGCCGCGGACGTCCGATGCGTGAAGAACGAACGCGCCGCACCGGCAAGTAGGTTGCCGCCGGACAGGTCGTTGGCGAAGAAATTCACGAGGCGATCGCGGTCGATGCGCGGTTTCCCGCCCTCCTGGTCGTAATTGCGCGAGCCGGCGACGAATACGCCGATGACGTCGAAATCGAAACGCGACGTCGGGAAGCTGGTCTCGCGCAGCAGCATCATCGCCGGGGGCGCGAGCGCCGTGTCGAGGCGCCAACCGCCCTTGTAGCTGCGCAACGTGATCGGCACTTCGACGGCGGTGAACGCGTCGAACGGATAGGCAAGGCCGGCGTCGCGAGCAAGCTCCAGGCGCTCAGCGACCCACTCCTCGATCTCCGCCCGCGCGTCCGCGAGCACCTCGAAGTTGCGGTCATGGTCGGGATGCACGAGGACCTCGAACGTAATGCCATCGATCTCGGTCGCGAAGCTTTTGAGCTCCGCGGCCATCAACGCAACTTCGGGCACGGCGGGCTGCGGCGCGAAACGGAACGTCGTGCGGTCGTCGGCCGAGCCGACCGTCTGGCGCTTGCCCGGACCGGCCGCGAGCCAGGTTGACGGCAACTCGACGTCGAGCGCTATGCGGAAATAGTCGGTGCGCCGCGTGCGTGGGTCGTCCCGGCCGACATCCACTCCCGCGGCCGGCAACCAGCGGATACCCGGCACGAGCGCTACGTACCGTCGATCGAAGAGGCCGCGTTCGTAGCCGAGGAGCCCGATCTGCGCTTCGTTCGTCGTGAGAGATTCGAGCTTGAGGGTGCTGTCGAGATAACCGAAACCCGTATTCGGCCGGCCGCCGTAGCGCAATCGCAGCGAGGTGCGCTCGCCGGGCGCGAGCGCCCGGTCGAGCGCGATCTCGAGCAAGCCGTCGGCGTGCTCGGCGGCGAGCGCGCTGCCGTCCACCGTGGTCACTTCGTCCACACGCAGGCCCGGGTTCAGGGTGAGCAGCACGCTGCGCAGGCTCTGCTCCGCGGGCGCTTGTAGCTCGACGACGAGATCCGCCGCGAGGTTGCGGCCGGGGTCGATGGACACGGTGCCTTCGATCGCAACGATGTCGGCCACGGGTTCGGCGACGCGCGCCTCGTGCGCCACTCGCCATCGCTCGATGTTCGCCGCTTCGGACAAGCGCGTCTGCACGACGAACGCGAGCGATGCAACGCCGGCGACGACGAGCGCGACCGAGCCTGCGACGGGAGTCCACGACTTCCGTTCATCGAGCCGCGGATGGATGGCGGCTGCGATCCCGACCAGACCGAGACCAATCGCGAGAAAGCCGGCCCGATGCCACCAGCCGCCCGGCACCAGCAGCCCCGACACGAAATCCGAGGGAAGCGTCACTTGCGCGGCACCGAGGAAATCGAGAGCCCCCGCGACAGGCCCCGGCACGGTGAACATGAACCATACGAGGCCCACGATGGCTGCGATTGCGAGCAAGGCCGCGATGAGGCGATGGCGCACGAGCAGCGTGATCACGAACACGAGCCCAATCGCGAACACGAGGCCCGGCACCGCCATGAAGACGGCGAAGTTGACCAGCGACAGCGGCTCCACCGTGCTACCGATCGGCGAGCCGAGCAGCGGCAACAGGAAACCGAGGCTCTGGATCAGCACAACAAGCACGACGATCGGGATCCAGGCGCTCAGGAACAGCGCGAGGAAACGCCCCGCCACGAGCTCGAAGTTCGTGAGCGGCCTGGCATCGAGCACTTCGACGATGCCCTCACGGATGTCGCGCGCGCGCACGTCGAAGCCGAGGAACACGATGCCGAGCACGAAGCCGACCAAGTAATAGAGCGCGATCGCCCCCATCAGATAACGCGGCCCGATCATGCCGACGCTCGCCGACAGCGATGAGAACAGCGCGTGCAGCACGCTGTAATAGACGTAGCCGCCGACGCCGAACACGTACGCGATCACTAGGAACACCCAGTAGCGCGCGAGACGCCGCGTCTGCCGGCGCTCCATGCGCGCGACGGCCCAGATGTTGTTGAAATTCACCACTTTTACCCCCTCCCGAATGGCCGCGTTGCGGCCCTACCGCCCCACGCGGCGCGCGTTTACTTCTTCGAATCGCTCGAATCGCTCATGTCGAGCTCGTCCGCGTGGCGACCGCGGCCCACCATGAACGCCAGATAAGCTTCCTCGAGTGTGATGTCGTCGACTGCGCGCGCGCCCGCCGGCGCTTTGTCGGCGACGCCGCGTACGGTGACCTGGCCGTCAGCGGCCCGCCGCGAGACGATCTCGAGCGTATTCATGAGGTCGCCCTCGGCCGCCTCGGGCACCGTGACCTCGACCACTTTGCCGACTGCGCGCGCGACGAGCTCCGCGGGCGACCCGCGAAACGCGACGCGACCGCGGTCGAGCAGTGCGAGATCGCTGCAGCCCGAGCCGAGATCCGCGACGATGTGCGTCGACAGCACGATCGCGCGGTCGCGCCCGAGCTCGGCCATGAGTTGCCGAAATCGCAGGCGTTCCTCGGGATCGAGACCGACCGTCGGCTCGTCGACCACGAGCACCTTGGGCTCGTGAACGAGCGCCTGCGCCACCCCGAGCCGCCGCGTCATGCCGCCGGATAGCTGTCTCACGCGGCGGTGAGCGACGTTCGCGAGCCCCACCGATTCCAGGACCTCGCCGATGCGGCGCTCGCGCAGCTTGCGGTGCGTAAGCCCCGAGAACGAGGCGAGCGCATCGAGCGTTTCGGTGACCGTCTGGAGCCGCCAGGCACTGAAGTGTTGCGGCAAATAGCCGAGCAGGCCGCGCACGGCGCGCCGGTCTGCCACGACGTCGAAGCCGCCGACCGTCACTCGGCCGCGCACCGGCACGAGCAGCGTGCAAATGGCACGCATCAGCGTGCTCTTGCCCGCACCGTTCGAGCCGAGCAAGCCGAACAAGCCCGTGCCGATCTCGAGGTTGACGTCCTCCAGGGCGACCGTGCCGTTCGCGTAAGTGTGGCCAACACCCTCCGCCGATATCACGGCAGCCATAGTCGCCTCCTTGGAAATTTTCGGCGCATTCATAGAGGGAGCCATTCGCTGCGGTGGGAACCGGCTGCGCGCCAGGGCGCCCTGTGCACGTGAGATTGCTGAAACATCGCGTGGCCAAAGCAAAGATCGTGCCTCGGCGGTGCTACGCGACCAACCGATTGATTCGTAGAGAACTATCGCCACGCCGGCGTTGCGGCCCACCGGCGCAGAGACTGGTGCAGTTCGCTAAGAATTGCGCGTGGCCCACTCTATCGCGTGTGGAACATCGCTGTCGACCGGCGTTGTTGCCGCCGCGATCACGACGGCGATCAGGGGACTCGATCTCGCCGAAAGGCTTCGAAAGTCTCCCGGAGGGCACGTGCCTGGCGCGCGTCGATGCCGATGAGGTTGCGTTCCTCTCCGGGATCCGCTCGGAGATCGTATAGCTCGCGTGTATCGGTCGCGTTGTCGACCGTGTATTTCCAGTTCGATTGAATGATCGACTCCTTGAGAGCCGGCACGATGCTCTGTCGAACCTCGTTCTGCCCCGCTTGCGCCGACGCGATGATCCTGTCCAATTCTCTTATGAGGTCGAGCGGAGCGCTCGTCTCCTGGTAGATGATTCGGCCTCCGCCGAGCTCGGTCAGCGTCCTCCCCTTGAAATACGCAGGCCTCGCAATGCCCACGAGCTCCAGGATGGTCGGGGCAATGTCGATGGTCGAGGCGTTGTTCGACTCGGTGCCGGGCGACAGATTCGGGGCCTTGATGATGAGCGGCACGTGCACGAGCTCATTGCTGAGGCTGTAGCCATGACCGACCACGTCCCGCTCGCCGAGCTCCTCGCCGTGGTCGGCGGTGACGACGACGATCGTGTTCTCGAAGAGACCCTCCGCCTCCAGTCGATCGAAGAACGTGCCGAGATTGTGGTCCGCGTGAAGCAAGTCGGCGTCATAGAGGCCGGCGACCCTCACTAGATCCTCCGTGGACAGCGATTCCTCGCCCCGGTTGTGTTTCGAAATGGCCACGATGTCGACACAGCCCAGCGTAACGGTCTCATCACTACCGCGAAATCTGTCGAACTCGTCCGGCGGGCAGAACGGGTCGTGGACCTCGAACGTGTGGAAGAACATGAAGAACTTCTTGTCCTTGTTGGCGTCGAGCCACTCGAGCGCCTGCGGGACCAGGAGCGTCGTGTCCTGAAGTTGCCGGTCGGGCTGCACGACCGTGAAGCTGTCGAATCCTTGGAAGAAGCCGCCGTTCCTGGAGACCGGCGTCGGGCTATTGAAACCCACGGTCGCGTAGCCGTTTTGCTTGAGGATCTCGGCGATCGTCGTGAATCGGTCGTCGAGCTTGTCCGCGGGAAGCTGCATCTTCACGTCGCTCGGGTAAAGCGACGTGAACATCGCGGAGAACGATGGCACCGTCCACGACGAGTTCGAATAGAAATTCGTGAACACACGCGCCTCTTCCGCGAAGGCGTCGATGTTCGGTGAGGTGCTACGGTCGTAACCGTACGTGCCGAGATGATCGGCCCTCAACGTGTCGATGGCGATCAAGATGACGTTGCAGTCTCGACACGCTTGCACCTGCGCGGCAGCCTCGCGCTCGACGCCGACCAGGGGCAGCGCGAGAGTGAGCGCCAACGACAGCAGGCCGGTAGGCGTTCGCCTCGTGCTCGTTGTCGAGGCTCTATGTTCGCTGAACATCGTTGCGTCCCCTGCCGGCGCATGAGCCCAACCTCATGCTGCCTTCGTCTTTAACACAACCAGGGGAAGCGCGACTAGACCTCGAGCCGAAACTAAGCGGCGTTGCGACGCCTTCGCACGCACAGGGCGAGCAGCCCGACGACGAGCATGGAGACCGTCGTGGGCTCGGGGACCGGCCGCAACAAGTAGCGGTTGTCGGCCAGTATCCAGCCGTTGTTGTTGATCGCGTTCGCGGTAAGAAAGCTCGTACCGTAGTGAGGATCGGACGAGATCACGAGCGAGCTCAGATCGACAAGGCCATCGAGGTCGTTCCAGGCAAATGCTCGCGAATATCCCTCGACGCAAAATAGCGGGTCGGCAGCACAGTAGTCGCGACTGCCGACCACCCACCCTGAATCGTTGATGTCGTAAGCAGCACCGGCCGCTATGACGTAGGCCGCGGTGGGGTCATCCCACACGATCGCTTTTCTACAGAAATGACCGTCGCATCCCTCTCGCGAGCCGATGATGGGATCGGCAACTAGACCTGCGGCGACGATTTGACCGCGGTCGTTCACGGCGGTAGCGCTTCCCGCCAACGCTCCGGACTGCGTTCTCAAGAGCTCAGCGGCCGGCAGACTCGGGTCCCAGTAGGCGGGCGCCGGCTCGCCCATCGCGGCCGTGCCGACCACGCGGCCCAAGTTGTCGAGGTCATGGAAAAGCACGTCTGCGCCACTGCCCGTAGGAGGCCCGCCGAGCAACGGATTCACGATCGGCGTAAACCCGAGCACAGGGTCCCAGAGGTAGCCGCCGTTGTATCCACCCGTGGGCGATGGGCCCTGCCCCACGATCTGCCCGAGGTCGTTCATTGCCCGCGGGTTCCGAACATCGGCCGGCAACGCCGTGACGCCGACAGTCGCGTCCCACACCCAGCCATCACCAAGGACGCGGCCGTGGTTGTCGATATCGATGGCCGTGCCCGGTAGTACCGTGATGCCGCCGGTGGGATCCCAAAGGACGTTGCCGCCGATGACTTGGCCCTCGTTGTTTATCTGCGCTGCACTTCCGAGGTCCGTGACGGTGTACAACGGCAGCGCGGCTGCGCTCGACGCTGCAAGCAACGAAGCGGCGAATATTGCGAGTCGGAGCATAGGGTGAACGGGATATGTCGCGACACACGGCGCAAGTAACGCGCCCGAATAAACAATCCAAGAGCGAACAGTAACTGGGTCTTAGGGAGATTTGCGACGGTCGTAGGGAACGCCGTTTGGACTATGGATGCAGGCTTCTTCGACACGCGACATGTCGGCTCGAAAGCGCCCGTTAACCCCTTCGCGCACCTCATCGTGTGATAAAAATGCGTGCATGTCGCACGCGCCGCTGCCGAACGATGTCAAGAGCTTAAGAGCCCTCGTCATCGCGCAGCGCACGGCAGTCGAAGCGGCGCACGTCACGCTGCTGTCGCGCGATGTTGAAATCGAGAAGCTCAAGATCGAGCTCGCGCGGCTGAAGCGGCTGCGGTACGGGCGCTCGAGCGAGCAGCTCGATCGGCAGATCGCCCAGCTCGAGCTCATGTCATGGGTCGAACGAGAACACGAATGGTTTGCTACGCCAATACTTTCCGAAAGGAACGGACTTGTCTGTCCACAGCCAATCCGAGCTCGATCGAGTCGCGCTGCGTCTGAATCAACGACCGCGC
>DATFFV010000494.1:0-3274 GCA_035249885.1 Gammaproteobacteria bacterium
TATCGGGCTTCGGCGAAGTGCAGCGGCGCTGGTCGCCGCTGTTCAACCCGCTTGGCGTCGGCGACGCCAATTCCGCGGACGTCCTGGCCTGGACGATTCAGAACAGGATCGGCGTGGCGTTGCTGATACTCGCGCTCGTCGCGCTCTCGTGCGTGCGCGCCGAGCGGCGCGAGCAGCTCCTGCGAATCTGACGGGCGCTTCGCCGAACGCGGCCTTAGCGCGGCGGCATCAGCGCGGGCCGACTCGGCGGCAAGTGCTGGTCGATGGTCGTGAGCACCATGCCGACCATCACGTAGTCGCCCATGACCGTCACGAGCTCGACGACGCCCTTTCTGCCGAACAGCCGCACTGCTTCCGCGAAAATGTCGGAGTCGACCTTGTGCTCGCGCATGAGCTGACGGCCGAGCCTGATGATGATCGTTTCCTCGGGGCTCAAGCCGACGGGCGCCTTGTCGTACTTGATGGTGTCGATAACGGCCTGCGGCGCGCCGAAGCGGAGCGCGGCGGGCTCGTGCGCCGAATACTCGTACTGCTGCTCGATCTCCCACGCCGCCACGAGAATCGCCACTTCCGTGTGTCGCGGGCTCAAGTCGCCGTTGTAGCGCAGGAAGCCGTTCAGATCGCTCCAGGGCTGCGCAACTTTGGGGCTGTAGAGCGACACGGAGACGGGACCCGTCGTCGGCACGGCTCCGTCGCCGACGATCTTGTCGTAGATGGCCTTGCCTTCATCGTCGAGATCCGCGCGCGTGAGCTGAGGCAGGCGCGTCAGGGTCACGGGATCGATGTCGGGCGGCAACGGCGTGGCGGCCTGCTGCGCGGATGCGGCGTGTGTCAGTATCAAGCCTGCGGCCACGGAGACGATCGTTGTCCGGAACATGAGTGGTCCTCTTATGGGTTTTGCAGTTATCGTTCAGGCCTCGAGCGAGCCATATCAGCACAACGAAGCGCCGATAGAAAGAAGGCGCGGCGCAACGTAGGGGAGACTCGACATGCAAGCACGCACCTTATTTCGAATCGTTGCGATGGCGGCGGCGCTCGCCGCGTCGGCGGCGGCACACGGTCAAGCGGGGAATGGGGCGCGCGCCGCGCTGAAGCCCGGGCAAGCGTTCAAGGAGTGCCGGAATTGCCCGGAGATGGTGGTGCTGCCGCCGGGCACCGTGACGATCGGCTCGCCGCCCGACGAGCCGCTGCGGCGCGACAACGAGCCGCAGAAAGAGATCACGATTCGCGACGCGTTCGCACTGTCTAAGACCGCGGTGACGTGGGACCAATGGGAGGCGTGCGTGCGAGACCGCGGGTGCGACGGCATCGCCATCGACACGGCGCTGCGCACGGGCGAGAACGGTCAACCGAATCCCGACTACAGGGATTGGGGCCGCGGCACGCGGCCCGTCGTCGGCGTGAGCTGGTATGACGCGCAAGCGTTCGTCGGCTGGCTCAACGCCAAGACGGGTGAGGACGATGCCTATCGCTTGCCGTCGGAGGCCGAATGGGAATACGCGGCGCGCGCCGGCACGACCACGGCCTGGCCCTGGGGCACGGAGCTCGACTACGAGCACGGCAACTTCGGCGTCGAGAGCGGCGGGCTCGGCGGCAAGGCCGAGGGACGCGATGTTTGGGTCAACGAGACGGCGCCCGTGGCGTCATTCCCGCCGAACGCGTTCGGGCTCTACGACATGCACGGCAACATCTTCGAGTGGACCGAGGATTGTTACGAAGCCGATCGTGCGCACACGCCGGCCGACGGCACGGCGAACAAGGAAGGCAACTGCGCGAACCGTGTGTTTCGCAACGGCACGTTCACGAGCAACGCCTACATGCAGCGCTCGGCGCGGCGCGGCGCTCCGTATCCCGCGACGCTGCGCGGTCGCAACTACCTCGGGTTTCGCGTCGCGAAAACGTTGCCCTGAGGTTTTTACCCGCCCGGCGCGCCGGTGGTAGGCTTTGGGCCTCGATCTCGTGAGCTCGGCCGAAGGAGTGAACGTGCGACTCGAAGCATTGGCGACTTTCGTGCTCGGCGTGGGGCTCGCGGTTTGCGGTTGCACGCCCGACTCGGGCAGTCCCGCGGCGACGCAGGCGCCGCCCGCGGAGCCGCGCCTCTGCGGGGACCTCACGACGCTGGCCGTCGCGAATACCACGATCACGACCGCGGAAATCGTCGCGGCCGGCGCGTTTCAAGCGCCGGCGCCGGCGTTCGCGGGGTTCGGCGTCGACTACGCACGGCTGCCGGCCTTTTGCCGCGTTGCGGGGTCGATCAAGCCGACGGCCGATTCGGACATCCGCTTCGAGCTCTGGCTGCCCGAGCAGTCGTGGAACGGCCGCTTCATGCAGACGGGCAACGGCGGCGCGGCGGGGTCGATCGTCCACGCTTCGCTGGCCGATCCGTTGACGCGCGGCTACGCCGTCGCGAACACGGATACCGGGCACCAAGGGGCCGGCGGCGACTTCGCCTGGGCCGTGGGCCACCCCGAGAAGCTCGTCGACTATCAGTATCGCGCCGTGCACGAGCTCACGGTCGTCGGCAAAGCGATCACGGCGGCGCGCTACGGCCGCGCGCCCGAGAAGTCGTACTGGAACGGCTGCTCGACGGGCGGCCGGCAGGGGCTCAAGGAGGCGCAGCGCTACCCCGACGACTACGACGCCATCGTCGCGGGCGCGCCGGCGAGCAACTGGTCGCCGCTCATGGCGCTCAGCATCTCGATTCAGCGCGACCTGGGCCCCGGCGGGCTCGGGGTCGACAAGGTCGGTCTGCTGAAGGAAAGCGCGATCGCGGCCTGCGACTCGCTGGACGGCGTGACCGACCGCGTCATTTCGAGCCCCGCGCAGTGCTTGTTCGACCCCGCGAGCTTGCAGTGCGGCACGGCCACGGGGGCGCAGTGCCTCGCACCGACCGAGGTCGCGGCGGCCAAGCGCATTTACGCCGGCCTCGTCGATGTCACCGGCGTCACGCAGTTTCCGGGCACGGGTGTTGGCAGCGAGCCGGCGTGGGCGGCCTACGCGTCGCCGCAGTTCTCGATCGGCACGAACTACTTCCGCAGCGTCGTGGCCGGCGATGCGTCATGGGACCCCGCCACGTTCGACCTCGGGCGCGATCTCGCGCGCCTCGCGCGGCAAGACGCCGGCGCGGCCGACGCCATGGACTCCGATCTCTCGGCCTTCGTCGCTCGCGGCGGCAAGTTGTTGCTCTATCACGGCACGACCGACGGCCTCATTCCCTATGGCAACACGCTCAACTACTACCATATGGTCATAGAGAAACTCGGCCTCACGCGCA
>DATFFV010000495.1:0-2140 GCA_035249885.1 Gammaproteobacteria bacterium
TCGAAGTTCGGGGGGCGGTCGAGCCCGAGCACGCGCTTCGCGAGCCGGCTGGCGTCCGCGCCGAGCAGGCCGTCGACCTCGGCCGGCGTGAAGACGTAGAACTTGCCTTCCTCGTGCTCCGAGTCCGCGTCCAGCGTCGAGTAGAAGCCCCCGCGCGCGTCCTGCATGTCGCGCACCGCCCAGTCGGCCGTCTCGCTCGCCACGCGCGCGTAGAGCGGCGCGCGCGTCGCGGCGTAGGCGTCGGCATACACCGAGAGCAGCTGCGCGTTGTCGTAGAGCATCTTCTCGAAGTGCGGGATCGACCAGAACCGGTCGACGCTGTAGCGAAAGAAGCCGCCGCCGAGCTGGTCGTAGAGGCCGCCTTGCGCCATGCCGTCGAGCGTGTGCGTGATCATGGCGAGCGCGCGCGCGTCTTCCGTCCCGCTGCGGCTGCGTTGCCAGTGCGCGAGCAGGAGGTCGATCGTGGTCGGGTGCGGGAACTTCGGCGCCTGGCCGAAGCCGCCGTACTGCTCGTCGAAGCTCTGCTCGAGCCGCTGCCGGGCGTGCTCGAACGGCGCGCGTGTGAGCGCGGCGAAGTCGTCGGCGCCGCCGGCCGCGATGCCCTCGAGCGCCTCGATGAGGCTCGCGCCGCGCTGGCGGATCTCGTCGCCTTGGTTGCGGTAATAGCCTTCGACGGCCGTGAGCACCTCGCGGAACGCCGGCATGCCATGGCGGCGTTCCTTGGGGAAGTACGTGCCGGTGTAGATCGGCAGGTGCTCGTCCGGCGTGAGAAAGACGGTCAGCGGCCAGCCACCGGCCTGGCGCGTGAACAGTTGATGGCTCGTCTGGTAGATCTTGTCGAGGTCGGGGCGCTCTTCGCGATCGACCTTGATGTTGACGTAGAGCTCGTTCATGAGGCGTGCGGTCTCTTCGTCCTCGAACGATTCGTGCGCCATGACGTGGCACCAGTGGCAGGCCGAGTAGCCCACGGACAGCAAGATCGGCTTGCCGCTCTCGCGAGCCAGCGCGAGCGCTTCGTCGTTCCAGGCGTGCCAGTGCACGGGGTTGTCCGCGTGCTGCTTCAAGTACGGGCTGGTCTCGTCGGCCAAGCGATTTCGCATGGACCTCAGGCTACACTAGCCGGCGTTTCGGTGACGCGCGGGTGACGTCCTGTTTACCTATCCTGAGTTCGATCCGGTAGCGATTTCGATCGGGCCGCTTGCGGTGCGCTGGTACGGGCTCATGTACCTCGTCGGGTTCGTGGGCGGCTGGTACGGGGGGCGCGCGTGGGCCAGGAGGAATCCGCTCCAGCCAATCAGGCCCGCGCACGTCGACGACATCGTGTTTTACTGCGCGGTCGGCGCCATCGTCGGCGGGCGCGTGGGCTATATGCTCGTCTACGGCTTGAGCGAGCTCGTCGCCGATCCCTTGAGCCTCGTCAAGGTGTGGCAGGGCGGCATGTCGTTCCACGGCGGGCTGCTCGGCGTGATTCTTGCGATGTGGCTCTTCGCCCGCAAGATCAAACAGCCGTTCTTCGTCGTGACGGATTTCCTCGCACCGTGGACGGCGATCGGCCTCGGCGCCGGCCGACTCGGCAACTTCATCAACGGCGAGCTCTGGGGCAAGCCGACGAGCCCGGACGCACCCTGGGCCGTGATCGTCGACGGCCAAGCGCGGCACCCCGCCCAGCTCTACGAGCTGTTCCTCGAGGGCATCGTCTTGTTCCTGGTGCTCTGGCTCTACACCAGGGGCAGGCTGCGACCCATGATGGCGACGTCGGGCCTATTCCTCGTGATCTACGGCGTCTCGCGCGTGCTCGTCGAGTTCGTGCGTGTGCCCGACGCGCAGATCGGCTACTTGGCGCTCGGCTGGGTCACGATGGGGCAGGTGCTCTCGGCGCCCATGGCCGTTGCCGGCGTGATTCTGCTCGTGCTCGCGTACCGCCGCCGCGCAGGGACTTGAGTATGCGTCAGTACCTCGATTTGCTGCGGGCCATTCGCGAGCGCGGCGCGCGCAAGAGCGACCGCACCGGGACGGGCACGCTGTCCCTGTTCGGTCACCAGATGCGCTTCGATCTCGACGCGGGCTTTCCCGTGCTCACGACCAAGAAGCTGCACATCCGCTCGATCATTCACGAGCTCCTGTGGTTCTTGAAGGGCGA
>DATFFV010000496.1:0-12165 GCA_035249885.1 Gammaproteobacteria bacterium
GAGCGCGCCGCGCACGCGCTCGGCGTCGGGCATGCTCACGACGGGATTCGTCGCCATGATCCAGAGCGCCTTGATCGCGCCGCGCTCCGCGGCGTCGAAGAGGTCGACGGCCTTGAGGCCGGGCTTCGTCGCGACGCGTGGCGCGCCCCAGAACCGCCCGACTCGTTCGACGTGCGCCGGCGCGAAATCCATGTGCGCCGCGAGCTGATTCGCGAGCCCGCCGACCTCGCGCCCCCCCATCGCGTTCGGCTGGCCCGTGATCGAGAACGGCCCCGTGCCCGGCTTGCCGATGCGGCCCGTCGCGAGGTGCACGTTGACGATCGCGTTGACTTTGTCGGTGCCGCTCGTCGATTGATTCACGCCTTGCGAGAACGCCGTGACCGTGCGCGGCGTGCGCGCGAACCAGCGATAGAACTCGAGCACGTCGTCCTCGGCGAGACCGCACGCGGACGCCACGGCCGGGATCGACGCCGCGCTCTCCTTGGCCACGCGCAGCGCCGCACCGAAGCCCTCGGTGTGCCCGTCGAGGAACTCGAGATCGAGCGCGTCCTCGCGCCGCAGGTGGTTCAGCAAGCCGTTGAACAGCGTGACGTCGCTGCCGGGGCGGAGCTGCAGCACGAGATCGGCGAGCTCGGCCGTCTGCGTCCTACGCGGGTCGACGAGCACGACGCGGAGCTTCTGGTTCGCGGCTTTCGCCGCGCTCAAGCGCTGGAACAGCACGGGATGGCACCACGCGAGGTTCGAGCCCACGAGCACGACGAGCTCGGCTTGCTCGAGATCCGTGTAGTCGTTCGGGACCGTGTCGGCGCCGAACGCGCGCTTGTAGCCCGCGACGGCCGAGGCCATGCAGAGCCGCGAGTTCGTGTCGATGTTGGCGCTGCCGATGAAGCCCTTCATGAGCTTGTTGGCGACGTAGTAGTCCTCGGTCAGCAGCTGGCCCGAGACGTAGAACGCGACGGAGTCGGGCCCGTGCGCGGCGATGGCGCGTGAGAAGCCGTCGGCGACGGCCGCGAGCGCCGCGTCCCAGGAGACTCGCTCGCCGCGGATCTTCGGATGCAGCAACCGGCCGTCGAGATCGAGGGTCTCGGCGAGCGCGGCGCCCTTCGAGCAAATGCGACCGAGGTTCGCCGGGTGCTCGGGATCGCCGCGAATCTCGACTTCGCCGGCGCCCGCACCCGCGCGCGCCGCAGTGAGGCCACAGCCGACGCCGCAGTACGGGCACGTCGTGCGCACGGCGTTCATGACGCCTTCGCGAGCAGCTCCGCAGGCACCTCGAGCAGCACGCGGCCGTCGACGACGCGTACCGCGAACGTGGCGGTAGCGCCCTCATCGACGCCCGTCGCGCGTCCCGTCTTGAGATCGATGACCCAGTCGTGCAGCGGGCACGTCACGCGAGTCCCGTGAACGATGCCTTGCGAGAGCGGCCCGCCGCGATGCGGGCACTGGTCGCGCAACGCGAACACCTCGCCCGTGCTCGTACGAAACACCGCGACCGTGAGCTCGCCGGCGCGCAGGCAGCGCGCGCCACGCTCCGGCAACGCCTCGAGCGGCCCGACGTCGAGCCAGGTCACGAGACGAGCTCCGGCCGTGCCGCGGGCTCGAGCGGCAGGTACTCGTCTGCCTGCTTACCGGCCGCGCGCTCGGCCCACGGGTCCGTCTGCGAGTACTTCTGCGATTCGAGGAAGCGCCCATAGAGGGCTTTGCGACCCGCGGCGTCGTCGACGATACGTTCGCGCACGTGCGTAAGGCCGACGCGCTCGATCCACGGCGCCGTGCGCTCGAGGTAGCGCGCCTCCTCGCGATAGAGCTGCAAGTAGGCGCAGCAGTACTCGGTGACCTCCTCCTCGGTGCTCACCTTGCAGAGAAAATCCGTCGAGCGGATCTTGATGCCGCCGTTGCCGCCGACGTGCAGCTCGTAGCCCGACTCGACGCAGACAACGCCGAGATCCTTGATCGTGGCCTCGGCGCAGTTGCGCGGGCAGCCCGATACCGCGAGCTTGACCTTGTGCGGATGCCACGAGCCCCACGTAACTTGCTCGAGCTTGATACCGAGACCCGTCGAATCCTGCGTGCCGAAGCGGCACCACTCCTTGCCGACGCAGGTCTTCACGGTCCGGAGCGCCTTACCGTAGGCGTGGCCCGAGACGAAGCCCGCGGCGCTCAAATCGCGCCAAACGCGTGGTAAGTCTTCCTTCTTGACGCCGAGCAGGTCGATGCGCTGCCCGCCCGTGATCTTCACGGTCGGCACGGCGTACTTCTCGGCGACGTCGGCGATTGCGCGCAGCTCCTTGGCCGAGGTCACGCCGCCCCAGATGCGCGGCACGACGGAGTACGTGCCGTCGCGCTGGATGTTGCCGTGCGCGCGCTCGTTGATGAAGCGCGACTGCTTGTCGTCTTGATACTCGCCAGGCCACGCACAGAGCATGTAGAAGTTGAGCGCGGGCCTGCACTTGTGGCAGCCGTCGGGCGTCTTCCATTCGAGAAAGCGCATCGCATCGGGAATCGACATGAGCTTCTCGCGCGTGACCGTCGCGCGCACTTCTTCGTGGGTGTGGATCGTGCACGGGCACATCGGCTTCTTGGCCGGCGCCTCGGAGTAGTCGCCGCCGAGCGTGTTGGCGAGCAACTGCTCGACCAAGCCCGTGCACGAGCCGCACGACGACGACGCCTTCGTGTGCGCGCGCACCTCGTCGAGCGTGAACAGATTCTTCTTCGTGATAGCCTTGACGATGTCGCCCTTGCAGACGCCGTTGCAGCCGCAGATCTCGGCGGTGTCGGGCAACCCCGTCACTGCGTCGGCCCCCGCGGTGCCGGAGTCGCCGACGTGCGCCTGGCCGAACAGCAGGTTCTCGCGGAAATCGCCGATTTGCGTGCCGTCGCGCAGCAGCTGGAAATACCACGCGCCGTCGACCGTGTCGCCATAGAGCACCGCGCCCTTGATCTTGTTGTCCTTGACGACGACCTTCTTGTAAACGCCGCGTGCGGGATCCTGGAATACGAGCTCCTCGGTATCCGCGCCGCCCGTGAAATCGCCGGCCGAGAAGAGATCGATGCCCGTGACCTTGAGCTTCGTCGAAGTCTGCGAGCCCGAGTAGCGGCCGATGCCGAACTCCGCGAGATGGTTGGCGACGACTCGCGCCTGCTCGAACAGCGGCGCTACGAGCCCGTAGCACGAGCCGCGATGCTGCACGCACTCGCCGAGCGCGTAGATGCGCGGGTCGAAGGTCTGCATCGTGTCGTTGACGAGCACGCCGCGCTCGCAGGCGATGCCGCTCGCCTTCGCGAGCGCGACGTTCGGGCGGATGCCGACGGCCATGACGACGAGATCGGCCGGCACTTCGGTGCCGTCCGCGAACTTGACGCCGCGCACACGCTCGTCGCCCAAGATCGCGGCCGTCTGCGCGGGCATGAGGAACCTGAGCCCTCGCTGCTCGAGCGAGCGCTTGAGCAATCCACCCGCGGCGCCGTCGAGCTGGCGTTCCATGAGCGTCGGCAGGAGATGCACGACCGTGACGTCCATGCCGCGCTTCTGCAGCCCATACGCCGCCTCGAGCCCGAGCAGCCCGCCACCGATGACGACCGCGTGCTTGAAGTGCCGCGACGCATCGACCATGCGGTCGACGTCGGCGATATCGCGATAGCTCACGACGCCGTCGAGCTCCTTGCCGGGCACGGGTAGCACGATGGGGTTCGAGCCCGTCGCGAGAATCAGTCGGTCGTACGGCACCTCGAGCCCGCTCTTCGCGATGACTTTGCGCCGCGCGCGGTCGATGCGCACGACCTCGTCCCCCGCGTGCAGCATGATGCCGTTCTGCTCGTACCACTCGCGCGTGTTGAGCATGATGTCGGCGACGGTCTTCTCGGCGGCGAGCACGGGCGACAATAAGATCCGGTTGTAGTTACCGTGCGGCTCGCTGCCGAACACCGTGATGTCGTAAAGATCGGGCGCGAGCTCGAGCAGCTCCTCGATGGCGCGCATGCCCGCCATCCCATTCCCCACGAGCACGAGCTTCCGCCGCCTCTGTGCGCTCACCGTCGTGCTCCCATGGCGGCAGCGCGCCGGGCGCGATAACCGGCGTCGTATGCGGCGCGGCTCTCGAATGGCGCTGCGAAAAACGCCGCAAGTACGTCCCTGTAGGCTCGCTGGGCGCCATCCCTGGCGCCCAGCGTTTTCGCAGCGCCATTCGAGATCCACGCCGCCGACGCAGAATCGCGCGCCGGGCGCGGCGCTAGGAGCGACCCCGGCGCGATGCGCGGTCGCGCGCACTTCGCGGCTCTCAGGCGGCTCGGTGGACGTGCGAGGGCACTCGCGGGAGCGTCGGCGCCAGGGCAGCAAATTGCTCCCTGCATTTGCTGCATGCCCGCCATCCCTGGCGGGCCGACGGCGCCGCCGCAGCCTACAGGGATGTACTTGCGGCGGTCCCGCGAGTGCCCTCGCACGGCCGCCGAGCCGCCCACCGCCAACCGTTCACGCGCTAATCGCATCACGACCGTCACCGCCGAGCTTGGATTAGAAGGCGTAGTCGACCGCAAGCCAGAGCTTGTCGGTGTCGGTGAAGAGAGTGTCGGCGCGGTAATCGGCGTACTTGAGCGTGAGCGCCATGCGCTCCGTGCGCGCGACGAGCTGAGCATCGAGCTCTTCGCCGAAGTGCGTGCCGCCGACGTCGGACGAGAAGTCGTGGAAGAACGCGAGCACCGCGACGTTCGTGAAGAGCCCGCGCTTGCCGAGCGGGTAGCTGAAGCGCAGATAGCGGTCCTCGAGACCGGCAGCCGGCGTCGCGAGGAACTTGTCGGCCCACCCCTGGAACGCGTGCAGCGTCGCGAGCGGCGTCGAGAACGCTGTGACGCCGTCGCCGCCGAGCACCTCGACGCCGAGCCCGAGCCCGAACTTCGCGAAGTTGAGGCCGCCTTCGGCAAGGCGATAGTCGGCGTCGACGTCGGCGGCGTTCAGACCCGCTTCGGCCTGTTGCGCGTACGTGAGCGCGTATGTCGCCGTGAGCTTGCCGAGCGGCTTCGAGCCCGCGAGCTTGATGCCGGCCGTGTTGCTCGAAACGGCGGCCACGTCGTTGACGTCGAGGTAGTAGTCGAACAACGACAGCGTACCGACCGGCGTCGTGTACGCGAGGTTTGCGAGCACGAAGTCGCCTTCCCACTTGCCCTGCGGAGAATCGGGGCCGAAGACCCGATTGACCTGCGCCGCGTACGTGAGATCCGTCTTGAGCTTCGCCGTGCCCCACTGCGCGCGCAGCCCGTCGAACGTCTGCTCGTGCTGACGCCAGCCCACGTTGCCGACGAAGCGGTGATCGTCGAGCGTCAGGCGCTGCCGGCCGAACGTCACCGTCGTGCGCTCCAGCGACTTGTTGATCAGCGCGAGGCGGTTGATGGCCTCGAAGTTGGCCGGGTCGGCGACGACGGGGTACTGCGCGTTGCCGTTGGTCGTGCTGTTGTAGTCGTCGACGAGATCGCTGATGGCGACGGCCTCGGCGAGGAAGACCGTGCCCTTGAGTGGCGCCGTCTGAAATCCCACGCGCAAGCGGCTCGTGAGCGCATCGGCGGGCGCGGCGAAGCCGCTCTGCTCGACCGATTCGTAGCGCGCGCGCAAATCGACGATGACGTCGCCTTCACGCAGCGCCTCGGCAAACGTCTCGGCGGCGAAAGCCGGGGCCGCCAACACCGCACCCGCGAGCGCCGCCGTGCGGGTCGAATTTTTCATCTTCTTCAGAGCACTCATCGTTCACTCCCTGTTATGAATACCCCCGAATCGTTCAAGCCGCTTCCGCAGCCGCGGACGCGCCGCCTTTGGCGCGTTCGCAGCCGCTCAAGAAATCGAGAACCTCTTGCCTGTACCGGTAGTAGTCCGGATGCTCGAGCAGCGCCTTGCGCGAGCGCGGACGCGGCAAGTCGACGCGCATGATCTTGCCGATCTTGGCGTTCGGCCCGTTCGTCATCATGACGACGCGATCCGCGAGCAGGATGGACTCGTCGACGTCGTGCGTGACGCAGATGGCTGTCACGCGCGTGCGCGCCCACACCTCCATGAGCAGCTCTTGCAGCTCCCAGCGCGTCAACGAGTCGAGCATGCCGAACGGCTCGTCGAGCAACAGCAGCTTCGGCGACAGCGCGAACGCGCGCGCAAGCCCGACGCGCTGCCGCATACCATTCGAGAGCTGGCTCGCGAGCCGGTCCGCTGCGTCGGCCAAGCCCACACGGCCCAAGTAGTAGTGCACGATGTCGGCGCGCTCGGCCGCCATCGCGTGCGGATAGACGCGGTCGACGCCGAGGGCGACGTTCTGCGCAGCCGTGAGCCATGGAAATAAGCTCGGCGCCTGGAACACGACGGCGCGATCGGGCCCGGCCGCGACGACCTCACGCCCGTCGACGACGATGCCTCCGTCGCTGACCTCGGTGAGCCCGGCGGTCATCGTCAGGACCGTGGACTTGCCACAACCCGAGTGCCCGATGAGCGACACGAACTCGCCGCGGTCCATGAGTAGCTCGAAGCCGTCGACGACGGTCAGGGGACCCTGGCGCGTCGGGTAGACCTTCGAGACGTTGAAGAACTCGACGTAACGCGTGCTCTGAACTTTCGGCCCGGCTTTGAGATACGCGCGCGGCGGCTCCTTGACTTGCATCGGCAGTACCTTCGGCAGCGCGACGGTCGCCGTCTCGCTCGTGCCCTTGGCACGGCTCGCGTCGAGCAGGTAGCGAGTGATCGCCGCGCGCAGCCGCCGGAACTCCGTGTCGTCGTTGAGGGCACCGCGGTCGCGCGGCCGCGGCAACGTGACCTTGAACTCCGGCCCGAGCGTTGCGTTCGGCCCCGGCGTCAGCGGAATCACGCGATCGGCGAGCAGCAGCGCCTCGTCGACGTCATTCGTGATGAGCACGACCGTCTTGCGCTCCTGGGTCGAGATCGCCTCGAGCTCGCCCTGGAGCTTCGCGCGCGTGAGCGCGTCGAGCGCCGACAGCGGTTCGTCGAGCAACAGCACCTTGGGCGACATCGCGAGCGCGCGCGCCACCGCGACGCGTTGCCGCATGCCGCCCGATAGCTCGGCAGGCCTGCGATCCGCGGCGTGCGCGAGGCCTACCATCTCGACGTAACGGTCGACGATCGCCGCGCGCTCCGCGCGCGAACGGCCGCGGCACACGGCGTTGACGGCGAGCGCCACGTTGGCGCGCGCGGACAACCACGGCATCAACGAGTAGCTTTGAAAAACCACACCGCGCTCGGGGCCGGGTCCCGCGATTTCACGGCTCTCGAACAGCACGCGTCCCGCCGTCGGCTGCTCGAGCCCCGCGAGCAACGAGATCAACGTCGTCTTGCCCGCGCCCGAAAACCCGACGATGGCCACGAACTCGCCGGCAGCGATCTTCAGGTTCACGTCGGCGAGCACCTGCGTCGTGCGACTGCCGCTCGAGTAGGTCTTACGCACCGCTTGCAGCTCGAGGATCGGTTCGCCGCCGACCGTAGTGCTTAGGCCCGTCATCACGTCGCGTCCTCTATCAGCCGTGGGCGGAATGCGTGACGGCGGCTTGCAGCGCCAACATGACGCGATCGAGCAGAAACCCGATGGCGCCGATCGTGAACACCGCAACGAGGATGCGCGCGAGCGACTCGGACGAGCCGTTCTGGAACTCGTCCCATACGAACTTACCGAGGCCGGGGTTTTGCGCGAGCATCTCGGCCGCGATGAGCACCATCCAGCCGACGCCGAGCGAGAGCCTAAGTCCCGTGAAGATCAACGGCAACGCCGAGGGCAACACGATGCGAAACACCTGCGTGAACCAGCCGAGCTTGAGCACGCGGCCGACATTCATGAGGTCCTTGTCGATGCTTGCGACGCCGAGCGCCGTATTGATGAGCGTGGGCCACAGTGAGCAGAGGGTCACCGTGATCGCGGAGGTGATGAAGGATTTCTCGAGCAGCGGGTCGCTGCTCACATAGACGGCGCTCACGACCATCGTGACGATCGGCAGCCAAGCCAGCGGCGAGACGGGCTTGAAGACCTGCACGAGCGGGTTGATCGCCGCATTCACGGTCTTCGAAAGCCCCGCGAGCACGCCGAGCGGTACGGCGACGAGCATGCCGAGCACGAAACCCGTGAACACAGTCTTCAAGCTCGTGAAGATCTGATCGAAATACGTGGGTTTGCCCGTGTAACGGCGCAGCCGCACGTCGGCCGCGGGGTTCTCGGCGAGGGCCGCGGCGTTGCGCACCTCCTGGCGCGCGTAGAAGTCCGCGCGCCGCTCGCGCTCGGCGCCGTGCTCGGCGACGAGGTTCCGGGCCTCGGTCAACACGGCCTTGGGTCCCGGCAGAGCGCCGAGGCTCGTTTCGATGCGCGCGGCCACACCGGCCCACGCCGTGAGGAACAGCACGATCGCGAGCACGGGCACGCCGAGCTCGCGCCAGAGCTCGCGCAGTTGCGTGCTCGGGCTGTCGCCCGAAGCCATCTTGAGAATCGGCACGAGCCAACCGACGCCGAGCATGGCGAGATAGGGATTCGCGCGCGCGATCAACGCGCTCATCGCAGCCCTCTCTCGGTCGACGTGGCTTGGACGGTCGACGGCGTATCGTCACCCTTGAGCCCGATCGCGAGGCTTTCGAGGTAGGCATTCGGGCGGCGGCCGTCGTAAGCGACGCCGTCGAGGAAGTCGGCCGTAGGCGCGCGATAACCGTCGCTCGTCCACGGAAAATCGCTCTCTTTCGCGCGGCCGTCCGCGACGAGCAAACGCGCGGCTTCGAGGTACACCTCGGGCAAATACACGGACTTGGCCGTCGCCGCGTACCACTCGTCGGACTTCTCGTCCGTGATCTGCCCCCAACGGCGCATCTGCGTGAGGTACCAGACCGCGTCCGAGTAATACGGATAGGTCGCGAAGTGGCGAAAGAAAACGTTGAAGTCGGGGACGGCGCGCTTGTCGCCGCGCTCGTACTCGAACGTGCCCGTCATCGAGTTACCGATGACGGCCGCGTCGGCGCCCACGTACGCGGGGCGCGCCAGCATCTCGACGGCCTCGCGGCGATTGGCGTTGTCGTCGGCGTCGAGCCACATCGCCGCACGGATCAAGGCCTTGACGACGGCGAGGTGCGTGTTGGGGTTGGCCTCGGCCCAAGCGCTCGTGACGCCCAACACCTTCTCGGGATTGTTCTTCCAGATCTCGTAGTCCGTGATCACGGGCACGCCGATGCCTTTGATCACGGCCTGTTGATTCCACGGCTCCCCGACGCAGTAACCCAAGATCGTGCCCGCCTCGAGCGTCGCCGGCATCTGCGGCGGCGGCGTCACGGAGAGCAGCACGTCGGCCCCGATCTGGCCGCTCGTATCGGTGGCCGAGTAGTAGCCCGGGTGAATGCCTCCCGCCGCGAGCCAGTAGCGCAGCTCGTAGTTGTGCGTGGAGACGGGAAAGACCATCGCCATGTTGAATGGCTTGCCGGCGGCGCGATAGGAATCGACGACGGGTTTCAGCGCGTCCGCCTTGATGGGGTGCACCGGCTTGCCGTCGGCGCCCGCAGGCACGTGCGCCTTCATGGCGCGCCAGACTTCGTTCGAAACCGTGATCGCGTTGCCGTTCAAGTCCATCGAGAACGCCGTCACGACGTGCGCGCTCGTGCCGAACCCGATGGTCGCGGCGAGCGGCTGGCCGGCGAGCATGTGCGCGCCGTCGAGCTCGCCCGTGATGACGCGATCGAGCAACACCTTCCAGTTCGCTTGCGGCTCGAGCGTGACGTAGAGCCCTTCGTCCTCGAAAAACCTAAGCTCGTAGGCGACGGCGAGCGGCGCCATGTCCGTAAGCTTGATGAAGCCGAACTTGAGCTCGTCCTGCTCGAGCGCGAGCGGCTCCGCGCCTGCCGCCGTGGCGAGCAGGGCCCCGAACGTGACCAGGATTGCAAATGGGTGTCTCATCCAAAGTTCCTCTCGCGTTACGTTGCGTCCGATCTCCGCAAAAAGAGCGCCGCTGCGAGTGACCCCGAATCGGCTCGAGAGCACTCCAGCGGCGTTGCTGGCCGGACCCAGCGTTGGACCCATGCGTGCGACGAGCAATACAAAGCGCGTGCCAACTTCGGTGCGCGCTTCGCATCTCCTTGATGGCTTTGCGTTTGTCGTTCAGCGACGTGCGCGTCCAGTGCTCGGCGACGGCTGCGCGTGCGCCACTATGGGTCACGTTCGAGGCCGTCGCGGTGCAAACCGGTGCAGCGCACGACGGGCCCAGCTTAGGGTGCGTGAAAATCCGTGAACGGCGTGCTCAGCGCGAAGAGCCGCAGGTAAGCCGGCACATCGGTGGGCGAGAAGGCGATGCGGTCGAACGATAACGACTGCGGCGGCTCGGGGCCGGCCACCGCCACGTTGCGCCGATACAGGTCCGAGCGGAACACGGCACCCGCGAGACGCTGCTGCCGCGGGCTCGCAGGGAGTTGACCCCAACGGACCATCTGCGCGTAGGACCAGAGGCCGTCGGCTGCGCTCGGCAGGTTGGCGGCACGGCGATGGAAATGCATGAAGTCGTGGCCGTGGCGCGGCGACGGCGAGCCGAACGGCAAACGGCCGCTCAGTGCCGCCTCGATGAGCGGCCGCGGCACGTCGAGGTAGTCGGGCCGCGCGAGGTGCGCGGCGAGCTCGGGGTGCTGAGCCGCGTCATCGGCCCAGGCCGCGGCCCGATCGAGTGCGTGCAGCAAGCGGCGCATCCGTCCCGAATTGGACTCCGCAAACTCGGTGCGCACCGCGAGAACCTTCTCCGCGGCGCCGGGGAACAATTGCGCCTGCGTCGCCACGATCGACCCTAAACCCTCCGCCACGGCGAGGCTGTTCCACGGCTCGCCGACACAGAAACCGTCGATGAGCTCGGCTCGTAGGCTATCGACCATGAGCGGCGGCGGGATCGCGACGAGGCGTACGTCGCGGTCGGGATGCATCCCTGCTGCGGCAAGCCAGTAGCGCAGGTCGAAGTTGTGATTCGAGAACGGAAACACCATGCCGAGCGTGAGCGGCGCTTCGCGCCGGCCCGCGACGGCAGCCAACGCCCGGCCCGCACGCTCGGGCGTCGCGAGGGCATCCGCGTCGAGCGCCGTCATTTCGCCGACCAGCGCCGTCGCAAGCGTGATGGCGTTACCGCCACGATTGAGCACGAATGGCACGACGCAATCGACGCGCACCTGCCCTACCCCGAGCGTCAAGGCCACCGGCAATGGTGCAAGCGCATGCGCGCAATCGACGTGCCCGAGGCTCAGGTGGTCGCGCAGGCTCGCCCATGAGGGTTCCTTGACGAGCGCGAGATCGATCCCTTCGGCGGCCGCGAAGCCTTGCTCGCGCGCTGCGACGAGCACGGCACAGTCGACGAGCGGTACGAATGCCGCGACGACGCGCTCAGTCATCGCCGTCTCCCGGCCCTAGCAACGCCGCCGCAGCAACCAGCGAGCGCGCGAGATCGGCGATCTTGCGGTTCTGGTTCATCGCCGTGCGCCGTAGCAAGACGTAGGCGGCCTCCTCGGTGCAGCCGCGTTGCTTCATGAGAATGGCCTTTGCTTGGTCGATGATCTTGCGATCCTCGAGTGCCGACTTGGCCTGCTTGAGCTCGCTCTGCAGCCGGTCGAAGGCATGAAACCGGCTGATGGTGACGTCGAGAATCGACTTGACGCGTTCCTTGCGCAGGCCATCGACGACGTAGGCCGATACGCCGGCGTCGATGGCCGCCTGCACCGTGGCGCTGTCGGATTTGTCGACGAACATCGCGATCGGCCGCCGCGCAACACGCGACACTTGAAACATCTGTTCGAGCGTGTCGCGGCTCGGATTCTCGAGGTCGATGAGGATCACGTCGGGATCGACGGCCGCGATGCGCGGTAATACGTTGGCCATGTCGCGGAGGTGCTGCACCTCGAGCGTCCCGTTGTCGCCGCCGGCGCTCGCGCCGCGCAGGCCTTCCTCGAGGATTGCTGCGCGCACGGCGTTTTCGTCGATGATCAGAATTCGCAACGGTCGCTGGGTCATGCGTCGCGAATGCAAGAACTGTGCAGGCCGCGCGGCGCCGAGTGCACCGTGACCGCGCAAGAGCTTGCGCACTACAACGGCACAAAGTCTCGCGCCGTCGCCCCGTTATTGGGCGGCCACTCGAGCTAGGCGCCTCACGATCTCGTCGTGCTCGAGCCC
Source organism: Gammaproteobacteria bacterium (assembly GCA_035249885.1). Lineage (GTDB taxonomy): Bacteria > Pseudomonadota > Gammaproteobacteria > Steroidobacterales > Rariloculaceae > FEN-1219. Next base: position 12,144 of record DATFFV010000496.1, read on the forward strand.
TTCGACGGCGAGCCGCTTCCGG
>DATFFV010000497.1:0-6382 GCA_035249885.1 Gammaproteobacteria bacterium
GCGCCCTCGGGCGCGGCGTTCGTCGACGTCGGCATCGTCGGCCGCGGCCCGAGCCCCGGCGGCGAGCGCACGCGCTTCTACGTCTCGGGTGCCGCACGCGCCGCCGTGCTCGAGCTCAACGTGCCGGAGCTCACGCTCGTCGATCTCGGCGACGAGATCGGCACGGCCTCGGCGATCAAGATGGCGTACTCGTCGCTCAACAAGGGCACCGACGCGTTGCTCGCGACCGTGCTGCTCGCGGCCGACCGGCTCGGCGTGCGCGCGCCGCTCATGCGCGAGCTCGAATCGAGCCAGGCCGAGTTGCTCAAGCGCATGCGCGCCCGCGTGCCGTTCATGGGCGCCACGGCCAAGCGCTTCGCGCCCGAGATGGCCGAGATCGCGGACACCTACGAGAGCGTCGGCGTCACGCCGCAGTTTCATCGCGGCGCCGAGTGGCTCTATGCGCTCGTCGCGACGACGCCGCTCGCAAGCGAGACGCGCGCGACGCAGCCGCGCGAGCGATCGCTCGACGAAACGCTCGCCGTGTTCACGGCCGCGTTGAAGGCCCGCGCTTGAGCGACGCCGTTCCCTACGAGCACCTGACGCCCGATGTCATCCTAGCTTCGGTCGAGAGCTGCGGCTTCGAGTGCACGGGCAGCATCCTGGGGCTCGCGAGCTATGAGAACCGCGTCTACCAGATCGGCGTGACCGACGGGTTCGTCGTCGTCAAGTTCTATCGGCCCGGGCGCTGGTCGACGGATGCGATCCTCGAGGAGCACGAGTTCGCGCTCGAGCTCGCGGCAGAGGAGATTCCCGTCGTGGCGCCGCTCGTCCACGACGGCGCATCGCTGCACGAGCGCGACGGCTACCGCTTCGCCGTCTACCCGCGGCGCGGCGGCCGCTGGCCGGAGCTCGGCACTAGCGAGGATCGCGAGTGGCTCGGCCGGTTCTTGGGCCGCATCCACGCCGTCGGCGCGAGGCGGCGCTTCACGGCGCGGCACACGCTCGATCGCGAGGAGATGGGTGAGCGCGCCGCGGAGGAGGTGCTCGAAGGCGACTGGCTGCCGCCGCATCTCGTCACGAGCTACGAGCGCGTCACGGAGCAGCTCGTCGACGCCGTCGAACAGTGCTTCGACGAAGTCGGCGAATACCGCGAGCTCCGCATCCACGGCGACTGTCATCGCAACAACGTGCTCTGGACCGACGACGGGCCGCACTTCGTCGATCTCGACGACTGCATGAACGGCCCGGCCGTGCAGGACCTGTGGCTGTTCCTCGCGGGCTCGCGCGACGAGATGGCCGCGCAGCTCGGCGACCTGCTCGAAGGCTACGGCAAGTTCGCCGACTTCGACTACCACGAGCTGCGCCTCATCGAAGCGCTGCGCGCGCTGCGGCTCATCCACTACACGGCCTGGATCACGCGCCGCTGGGACGACCCCGCGTTCCCGCGCGCGTTTCCGTGGCTCGGCGATGCGCGCTATTGGGAGGAGCACGTGCAAGCGCTGCTCGAGCAGCGCGCGGCGCTCGACGAGGAGCCGCTCGCGGTGACGGTTTAGCCGGCGATGGCAGGCCTCACATGACGCCATGCTTCTTTAGAAGCGCCTGCTCATCGCCTGATACCCATCCAAAAATCTTTGGCTCGCCGTTCAGTTTCTGCACGAGATAGTGGACATCGAAATCGATCGTGATGTCGGCTTGATTCTGCCGTGTATAGATTGCCCGCCAAGCGACATGAGCCACGCAATGATGCTCATCTATTGGTGACGTGGCCACACTGCGAATCCGCATTTCCTTGGTCCCTATCGCTCGATAGTGCGCATAACCTTGCGCCATGACCTCCTTGAGCCGATCGTCGTTCTTTCCGGTCATTACGCCGGCAGGCGAGGCCGCGATGAAGTCGGAGGCATACAGCGATGCGACTTCAGCCACGTCGATGTCGCCGCCAAGCGATCGCGTGAAGAAGCGCTCGTATCGCTCGAAAAACTTCGTGACGCTGGTTTCCGTCATGTCCTCTCCCCTAGCCGGTTGCGAGCGAGAGCGCGGGCCGTCGAATGCGATAGACACCGGCGGTTTCGCGTACCTCGCTTCGCTCCCATTCGCGCTGCACTGTCGTGGTGCAGAATCCCTCACGTGACGCGTCGCCGGCGGCGTCGGCATCGGCCGTGCAGCCGTCATCCACGAAATCCTCGGGCCGATAGCCGCCCCGCGGAATCGTTCGGCCGTCAGCGGTGATGAATCGCAGCGTGTCGTCGGCCTCGCGCACGATGCTGAAACCACCTTCGTGCAACAGCCGGTGGTGATACGTGCAGAGCAGCGTCAGGTTGTCGGGGTTCGTCTCGCCGCCGTCGATCCAGTGTTTCAAGTGATGCCCATCGAGATACCGCTTGCCATGACAGCCCGGGAACGTGCAGCCGCGATCGCGCGCGTACAGCGCGCGCCGCAGCGGCGTCGACACCGTGCGCTGCTTGCGGCCGACGTCGAGCGGATCGCCTTCGGCATCCTCCGTTACGAGCACGAGGCTGCCATCGCAGAGCAGCCGCTTGACCGTGTCGATCGGCAGATCGGCGTGGCCCGCCCCTCCCGTGAGGGATTTCGCGTCCGCGTGCACGACAACTTGGTAGTGATCCGCGGTCGCGCCGCCGTCGCGCTCGCCGCCGCCGAGATACGACCGAGCCACGGCGACCAGCGCATCGGCCTGCTGCGCCTGCCAGGCCGTGCCCTTCGACTCGGCGATGGCACCGGGATCGACGTCCGTCGTCACCTCACCGCCGGCCACGGCGCAATCGAGCGCCCGGACGATGAGCTCGCCGTCCTCGATCGGCAGCTCGACGGCGAGCCGCAACGTGCCCCGGGCTTCGTCGCGCCACACCGTCAGCGAGCGGTGCTCCCAGGCCCGCCGCGCGTGGTGGGCCGACTCCGGCGCGACGTTCCGGATCTGCCGGCAGCGCTCCTCGACATTGGGCACCGTCGCTTGCAACGCATACGCGAGCAGCAGGTCCTCGTCATGGTCGTGCGCGACGCGCGTCAGTGCGCGCACCTTCGAGTACGACAAGCGCCCGTCGGCAAACGCTGCGGAGATCGCCGGCAGCGCCCGCAGCGCGTGCGCCGAGCGGACCTTTTCGCGCGCCGCCGACAGGCCGATGCTCGAACGCCACGCGAGCCACTCGGCGCAGCTCTTGAACGACCATTTCTTCCAGCCGAAGCGGTCGTCGAACTCGCGCACGAGCACGAGCAGGCGATAGGAGTCGGCGTTCATCTGCCGCACGAGGCGGCCGATCGCGGCATCGAGCTCGTCGACGCTGCGGGGATCGGTGGAGGTGTAGAAATCGGCGGCCGGACGGGACCTGACGGCACTCATGGCGGGCCTCCCTGGCGGTGTTGTTCGACTAGCTGTGATTATGACCAGTAGTCAAACGAATAGCCAATAACAATCAGCTATTTGCAGGTGCTTCGGGCGTGGCACCGGGACATAGATAACTCCCGTGGAAAATACCGGTCGGGTGCCTCTCGCTCCGTCCCACGTGCGGGATAGCCTTGTACGGATCTGGGACGCTCGGCCGCGCTCGACTGCCGGTATTCCAGCCGAGTCAACGGAGTAGCCCCGATTAGGGCTATTGGCATGCGGGTTGCAGTTCGGATAGTGCCCACGCGCGGCGAGCAGCGCCTTCGTTGCGGGAGAGTGTCATGTCTTCTTTGAGCTTTCTGCACGACGTCCGCTTCGCGTTTCGAAGCTTGCTCAACGCACCCGGAGTGAGCTTCGTCGTGGTTTTGACTCTGGCCGTCGCAATCGGTGCCAACACGGCGATCTTCTCGGTCGTCGAGAGCGTGCTCCTGCAACCGCTGCCGTATCCCGACGAGGACCGGATCGTCCGCGTCGCGGCCACGGTGTATGAGTCGAGGGGTGCACGCGGGGACCGCGGCAACGCGTTTGCGGATCGGGGCTACTGGCACTTTGCCAACAACCAGCGCTCGTTCGAGAAGTTCGGAGGCTACTACGGGCCCGAGCAGCTACCGTTGACTGGCGACGGTCCGCCACGCCAGGTCGGAGTAACTTATATGACGTTGAGCGCTTTCGAGGTGCTCGGCGTATCCCCCGAGCTCGGCCGGTTTCCTACGTCCGAGGAAGACGCGCGCGGCGGACCGTCCGTCGTGCTGTTGAGCCACGATCTCTGGGTGAGCCAGTACGGCTCCGATCCGGCGATTCTCGGCAGGACCGTCGATGTGAACGGCACGTCGCGGGAAGTGATCGGCGTCATGCCCGCGAGCTACGACTTTCCCACGTATCCCGGTCCAACGCTGGACGTTGACGGCTGGATTCCGTTTCAGCTCGATCCCGCGAGCACAAACTTCGGCAGCGTCTATATCAACGCGATCGCTCGACTCGCGCCGGGCGTGACGATCGAAGGCGCGACCGACGATGCTCGCAGCCTGGTCGCCCGCCTCGATGAAGCGGGCTATCCTCCGAGCTGGTTCGAGAGCATCTTCGATGGCGGCGCAGTCGTGCGCCCGTTCCGCGACTACGTCGGCGAAAACGCACGCCAACCGCTGCTGATCGTGCTCGGGACCGTTGGATTCGTGCTGCTCATCGCCTGCAGCAACGTCGCGAATCTGCTGCTGGTTCGGGCGGAGGGCCGCCGCCAGGAGAACGCTGTGCGCATGGCGCTCGGCTCCGGCCGCGCCCGGCTCGCCCGGCAAATGCTCATCGAGAGTACCCTGCTCGCGCTCGTGGGCGGTGCTGCGGGCGTGCTGCTCGCCTACGCGGGCACGCGCGCGCTGGTCTCGCTCGGGCCGGCTACCAGCCTCCCGCGCCTCGGTGAGATCGGCATCGACGGCGCGGCCCTCGCGTTTACCGCCGTCGTGTCCCTGTTGACGGGAGTGCTCTTCGGCGTGTTGCCGGCGTTCAGGTCGAGTTCCATGCGCACGATGGGTGCGCTCCGCGACGGCGGCCGCAATGCGACACTCGGCCGCGACCGGCATCGCACGCGCAACGCGCTCGTGATGACGCAGGTCGCGCTCGCGTTCGTGCTCGTCATCGGCTCCGGGCTCATGGTCCGCAGCTTCGCGGCGCTGCGCTCGGTCGACCCCGGATTCGCCACCGAGAACGTGCTGACCTTCACGGTGCAGCCGCTGGCGACGAAGTACGAGGGCGTGGAAGCCGTGGCGCAGTTCTACGAGCAGCTCATCGAGCGGCTGGAGGCGGTTCCCGGTGTGACGCGCGCCGCCGCCATCAACGCGCTGCCCTTTTCCATTTATCGTTGCTGCAATGTGGGCACCGTGATCGAGGAATTCCCTCCCGCCGAGGGCGAGGTGGCGCCCGGCTTCGTTACCCATCGCGCGACGCCAGGGTATTTCGAAGCGATGAGCATCCCGGTCGTCGAGGGACGCGCGTTCACAGCGGAGGACCACAATCGTCGTCTCGGCTCCGTCATCATCAGCCGCTCCGTCAAGGAGAGGTACTGGCCGGCTACCAGCGCGGTGGGCAAGCGGATCACTTTCGGGCGTGTGCAGACGCGCGTCGTCGGCGTCGTCGGAGACGTGCACGATTTGAGTCTCGACCTCCCGGCGGATCAGAACATGTACCTGCCGATGCTCGACGCCGAGGGCAGCCCTGAAGGATTCATTCAGTTATCAGGCATGGCGTTGGCCGTTCGTACGGCCGTCGAGCCGCTGAGTCTCGTAAGCGCCATCCGCAGCGCGATCGCGGAAGTGGACCCCGATGTGCCGATGGCGGACATCCAAACGATGCAGGACGTGCTCGGCGGTTCGATGACTCGTACCAGCTTCACGATGTCGCTGCTCGTGATCAGCGCCCTGATCGCGCTGTTCTTGGGAGCCGTGGGCCTCTACGCTGTGCTGTCCTACGTGGTGAGCCAGCGCACGCCGGAGATCGGGATCCGCTCGGCGCTCGGCGCCACTCCGGAGGCCGTGCGCGGCATGATCCTCTCGCAAGGCATGCGGCTCGCGGGGGTGGGTGTGCTGATCGGACTCATCGTCGCAGTCGCATTAGGCCGTGTGATGCTGGCGCAACTGTATGGGGTCAGCCCCGTCGACGGGGTCACGCTGATTGCAGGCTCCGCGATCTTCCTGGCCGTAGCGGGCGTCGCCAGCCTGCTGCCCGCGGGGCGCGCCGCTAGAACATCGCCGGTGGATGCGCTGCGTGCCGGCTGATGGAGATACGCCGCATGAACATCATCGGCTTCGTCGATTCCATCGGTCGCGATCTGCGCTATGCGCTGCGCGGGTTGTCGCGGCGGCCCGCGTTCACGTTCGCCGCCGTGCTCACGCTCGCGCTCGGCATCGGCGCGACGACCGCGATCTTCAGCGTCGTGAACGCCGTGCGGCTGAAGCCGCTGCCGTACGCGAATCCTGACCAGCTCGTGAAGGTCGTGGAGAACCTGCCGGC
>DATFFV010000498.1:0-9059 GCA_035249885.1 Gammaproteobacteria bacterium
TGGCGGGCGACCCGGGCGCGCAGCCGCGCGCCGTCGCGCCGCGCCCGCCGCTGTCGGCGGACGAGCGCAACACGATCGCGGTGTTCGAGAGCGTGAGCCCGTCGGTCGTCTACATCACGACCGTGCAATACGTGCGCGAGCTCTTCAGCCGCAACGTCATGCGCGTGCCGCAGGGCACGGGCTCGGGATTCATCTGGGACGAGCAGGGACGGGTCGTGACGAACCTGCACGTGATCCGCGACGCTCAAGAGGCTACCGTCACGTTGAGCGATCAACGCCGATTCGATGCGCGGCTCGTCGGTGCGAGCCCCGCGCACGACATCGCCGTGCTCCAAATCGACGTCCCGGAGAATTTGCCGCCGCCGATTCCCGTGGGCAGCAGTGCCGACTTGCGCGTCGGCCAAGCCGTGCTCGCGATCGGCAACCCGTTCGGCCTCGATCACACGCTCACGACCGGGATCGTGTCCGCGCTCGAGCGCAGTGTGGAGAACGACTCCGGCGGCACGATCGAGAACGTGATCCAAACCGATGCGGCCATCAACCCCGGCAACTCGGGCGGCCCGCTCATCGACAGCGCGGGCCGGCTCGTCGGCATCAATACGATGATCTACAGCCCGTCGGGCGCGTACGCCGGCATCGGCTTCGCCGTGCCCGTCGACACGATCAATCGCGTCGTGCCGCGCATCATCGGCTACGGCGAGTACGTGCGGCCGATGCTGGGTATCACTTCGAGGGACGACATCAGCCGCCGATTGCTCGGCGATGATGTGGACGGCGTGCTCGTGCTCGAGGTGGCCTCCGGCTCGCCCGCGGCGCGCGCGGGGCTACGCGCCACGGAGCGGACAGCGAGCGGCCGCATCGCGCTCGGCGACGTCATCGAAGCCGTCGACGGCCGGCGCGTCGAGAGCTTCGCGACGCTCGTCAACGTGCTCGACGCACGCGAGTTCGGCGACCGCGTCACGCTCACGATCCGCCGCGGCGAGCAGCGGCTCGAGGTCCCCGTGACGTTGGGCACGGCGTCGCCTCGGTCGCGCTAGCCTGCAGGCGGAGCGCTTGACACGCGTGATCGCGCGATCGCACGACGATCAGGTTCGTGAACTTGCCCGTTTGCGGCGAGATATTCACGTGCCGCCGCGGCCAAGCGGTCGTCGAGCGTAGCGAGCGGCGCGGTGAGTTGCTCGGCGACATGAAGGTACGCCGCGTCGTATGCCGTCAACCTGCAACGTGCGGCGATGCCGACGACGGCCTCGGCGTCCAGCGCATGGCGCTGGATCGGCAGGCGCGCGTACGCTTGTAATGCCCTCGCCACGGTTGCGCTCGCGAGCTTCTCGCGCTGCAGCTTCTTGAGGCCCACGCTCGCTATCTCGACGTCGAGCAGATGCGGTGCATGCAGCGTGCGGCCGTGGAGGAGGGCGAGCGCTTCCGCTCGGCCGTCCTCACCGAACAACGCCGCCACGATCACGCTGGCATCCGCGACGAGCGCGGGTCGCGCAAGATACGCCGACTGGGGCTCGGCGATGCGCAGGCGGATCGGTGACGTGCCGGAGCGCATCGTTCAGCGGCGGTCGCGCTGCTGCCGCAAGTAGGAGACCGAGCTCTCCGTGCCTTTCGGGAAGAGCTTTCGCGAGATCTCCGCGAGCTCATCGATCGTGATGGCATCGCGTGGCGCATTGCCGGCGCCAGTCCGCTGCATGCTCGAGGCGTGGCGCGCCGCGCCGAGCAGCGGCTTCCTCGAGGGCCGACGTGCCCGGCTAGGCGGACGCGGACGACGGCGCCTCTCGTGAGGGATTCAGCACCACGATGGTGCGAAATCCCTCCGCGGAGGTGTGCGAGCCGCCAACACCTAACCCCCCGGTTACGCAGGAGCGTTCATCGGTTTCTTGCGAGTGACCCATTCGGCGACGGCGAGATTCAACAGCCAGCCGGCAGCCATCCCGCTCGTGAATTCCACCTCTTCCATCTTTCCGGACAACAAGAACGCAATGAAGAGAGTGAGCGGCTGAGTCCCTGCGGCGATCGCGAGGGCGTAAGCGCGAATCATCCAGGCTCGATGAGTGGCGATCGATTGTCGCTTGATCTCAACGAACCCGAGCACGAGCGACACGACGATCGCGGTTCCCACCAACAGACGGAGAAACATCACCGCTCGGCCGTCGCCGAAGGCGGGAGGATAGGCCAACGCCATCCACATGCCCGATATCGCTGACAGCAAGCCTGCGGGGATCAGTATTCGCCCTGCCCTCCGATGCCACTTCGGGTGGGAGCTACGAATGCGCGGCCAGAATTGGAATGCGCCGAGCGTGAAGTAAAGGCTGCACACGATCACGTGAAGGGTGATCGGAAAAGGCGAAGCCATGTAGCGCGCATTGGCGTCCGTGACTACGGCGCCCGATGCCAAATCGATGAGACGAACGACGCCGCCGAACAAGGGCAAGAGGCCCAGCAAAAGAAGTCCGACGGGAATCCACCAGTCGTACTTCGGGCCCGGCTTCACCACCGCAGCCATGATCGATTCTCCTCGGCGTTGCTTGACGCTATCGATTCATGACTTAGTCGTCGCCCACGCTACCCGTGGATGCAGAGCAGCCGATTCTTTAAACGTCCTTGAGTCGAGAACGGCGAAGCACGTGTGCAACGACCGGAAAGTAGACCATCAGGCCGGCTAACGACAGGCCAAGCAGAACAACGCTCGCTGTCTCCGCGAAGCTCGCGTTCGAGCGATAGCTGCTCGACACGATTGCAATGAGCGCCAACGTGGCGCAAAGAACCAGGACCGTGCGTCGATGAAATCGCTTTTGTTCGCGCCGCGCGAGCAATTGGATCCGAAACATCGGATCGCGTTCGCGAGGTGCATTGGCATTCAACAAGTCGGCAATGCGTTGATCCAGATTGGGCGTCATTTGTGACTCTCCAGGACTGCCTTGAGGCGTTCTCGGCCTCGAGACACGTGTGATTTGATGGTTCCGAGCGGCATGTCCAACGATGCGGCCGCTTCCGAATGCGAGAAGCCGCCGGCGAGACAGAGCAGCACCGCAGCTCGTTCGGCCAACGATAACGACATCATCGCTTGTTCGAGAGTGATCCGCTCGTCCAAGGATACGGAATCCGACGCGACGGCGTGAATGTCGTGGTGTACCGCTTCTCGTCCCAAGCGGCGAAACGATCGGCGATGACTATCCTTCGCTTTGCGCCAGGCAATGGCAAAAAGCCACGAGCGAACGCTCGCCGCGCCCCGGTAACGATCCGCGCGCGACCAGATCGCCAAGAACGTTTCTTGCGCGATATCGTCGGCATCGCTGCGCGGCGCGAGTCCGCGCAGAAAGACGCGCACCGCACGCTGATGCCGATCGACGAACACATTGAACGCGCGCTCCGATCCGTCAGCGATGGCGGCGAGCAGCGCCGCGTCTTCTTCCATTTAGCTTTTTCGCGTGACCAGCGTGGCAAGCAGAAGACCGAACGCGCCAAATCCAAAAAAGGCCCGTGCCGCGGACGAGGCATGAATAGCCCACGTGGCGCCGTTCGTATCGACCAACCAAGCGCGCAGACCCGCGGCCAGGGAGGCCATGAACACGAAGCCGATGAAAAGTCCAAGCAACTCGTCGCGGCGCCTCTGAGGCGATGCCTCGTTCGCGGAGGCACTAGCGACCCCCTTGGAATCCAGAATCTGTTTGGTCAGCTCATCGACAATCGCGGGTGGCGGCTCGCCGCCTTTTTCCGCGTAGGTCTTGAGGACGTCCAACGCTTTGATGTTGCGCCGGTGCTTCAAGGCGACTTGAAAAAAACCAAATGCCATCAGCCCGATGGCCACCGCGGCCCAGAAGGCATACCAGTAGACCTCAGGCAATTGATCGCCCATGAATCCTCCATTGGGTTCGGGTCACGTTGCCGAACCGATCGCAGCGACGCTAACACCCTTTAGTCGTCGCACACCTGCGTTTTGGATGCAGAGCGATTCTGCGTGGCGCTCAGCCAGAGTGGCGCCGATGGGCGCCATGAATTACTCGTGACGCAACGCCGCCATCGGCGCGATGCTCGAGGCCCGTCGCGCCGGCCAATAGCTCGCCGCGAGCACGACGAGGCACAGTACGGCGATGGCCGTACCGTAGGCGAGCGGGTCGTAGCCGGAGACGCCGAAGAGCAGGGCTTGAACGGCGGCGACGAGCGCGATCGCTGCGGCCACGCCTAAGCCGCAGCCGATGAGCGTCATCACGCCGACCTGCTTGAGCACCATCGCGCGCAGCCGCGCGGGCATCGCGCCGAGCGCCAGGTGCACGCCGAGCTCGCGCGTTCGCTGCGTGACGCCGTACGTCAACATGCCGTACAACCCGATGGCCGCGAGCAACGTCGCGAGAATCGCGAAGCTCGCGGACAGCACGCCCACGAGCCGGTCGATGTAGACGTTGTTCGCGAACTGCGCTTCGACCGTGCGCAGGCTGTCGACGGGCAGGTCCGGATCGATGCCGGCCACGACCTGCGGAATCGTGCGCAACAGCGCGTCGGGAACCAATGCGCTGCGCACGTAGAAGAATCGCGACGGCGCAAACGGGCCGACCTGGCTGAACGGCTGATAGAACTGCGGCGGCACGTCGGCCTTGACGCCGGTGCCGCTCGACGCCGCGTCCGCGGCCAAGCCGACGATCTCGAGCTCGGAATCCCCTCCGCTCCTGCGGAAGCGCCTGCCGAGCACGTCGTCGCCGAGATTGAAGCGGCGCACGAAGCTCTCGTTGACGATCACGACGCTCGGCGAGCTCGCGGTATCCGTGGCGGCGAAGTCGCGGCCCGCGAGCAGCGGCACGCCGAGCGTGGCGAACAAACCGGGGCTCACTACGTTGATCGGCACCAGAGTGTCCATGGTCACCGGCACGCCAAACCCTTCCACGCCTGTTTGGAAGCGGCTGTTCGAGAGCAGCGGGATCGCGGCGCTCGCCACGCCCGTGACGCCAGGCAGCGCCTTCAGCGCTTCCTCGATGCGAGCATAGGTGGCGTCGCTGCGCTCGGGACTGTAGGCGTTGCGCTGCGGTGCGACGTTGAACGTGAGCAACGAGTCGACGTCGACGCCGAGATTCACGCGCGCCACGTTGGCGAGGCTCTGTGCAAACAGCGCGGCCAAGACGAGCAGCACGACCGAGAGCGCGATCTGCGCAACGGTCAACGCGCTGCGAAAACGCGTGCTGCCGCGGCCGGCAAGCGAGGAGGCCGCCGGGTTGCTCGCGACGAGGCGCGTGCCTGCGCGCGAGGCCTGCACGGCCGGAGCCACACCGAATAGCAGCACGGTCGACAGCGACACCGCAACGGTAATCAGAATGAACGCGGGCTCGAGCTCGATCGCGAACTCGTTGAGCACGCCTGCCGGCACGAGCCACGCGATGATCTCGAGCGTCAGTGCCGCGATGGGCAAGCTCAACAGGCCGCCGATGAGTGCAAGCAGCCCGGCTTCGGCCAGCAACTGCGAGACGAGCTGACGCCGGTTCGCGCCGATCGCGCCGCGGATCGCCATCTCGTTGGCGCGCGCGGCGCCGCGTGCCAGCAGCAGATTCGCGACATTGCTGCAGACGACGAGCAAGACGACGACCGTCAAGCCGAGCAGCAGCGCGAGGGGTTGGCCGACCGTCCTGGCGATTTCCGCTCGCTGGCCCTGGCCGCCGGGTGTGAGTGCGATCGTTCGCGGCGGCATGGGGTTTGCCGCGTCGGCGGGCGGCGCCTCGAGCTCGGCAATGATGGCGGAGTGGAGCGCGTTGATGCTCGCCGCGGCTTGCGTGAGCTCGATGCCGGGCCCCAGTCGACCGAACACACTGAAGCCGAACGCGAAGCGGTTCTGCGCCTGGTTGCGAGGCATGTCGCGCAGCAGGAACCTCAGCGTCAGGGGTACGAAGACTTGCGGCCGCGCGGCGAACTCGGTGGCCGAGAAACCGGCCGGAGCGACGCCGACGATCGTCAGCGCTTGGCCGTTCACCGTGATCGCTCGGCCGAGGACGGCCGGGTCGCCGCCGAAGGAGCCGTGCCAGTACTCATGACTCAGCACGGCGACGCGCGCTTCGTCGAGGGCCGGCTCGTCGCCGGCGCCGATGAGCCGCCCGAGCGCCGGCTTGAGGCCGAGCACTTGGAAGTAGCTTCCCGACACGGCCATGGCCGTGCCGCTCGTGACGCGGCCTTCTAACCCTAGGTTCGACGGAATCTCGTCGTAGGTCGCGAGCCCCGTGAACACGTCCTGCTGTGCCTCGAGGTCGCGGAACATCGCATAGCTGAAGACCGGCCTCGGCTCGACCGAGAGGTTGACGAGCCTGTGCGGCTCCGGCACGGGCAACGGCCGCAGCAGAATCTGTTGGAACAGCGAGAACACGCCCGTCGTGACGCCGATGCCGATCCCGAGGATCGCGACGATCACGAGCGAAAGCCCGGGTTGCCGGTTCAACTGTCGGACTGCGTCTCTGAGATGGTTGAGCACGTGTCGTCTCCCGCAACGCCCACTCGTGACGAGCAAGGACCGTGCCGGCGGGTCCCGAGTCACGCGGCGGCCGGGGACCGCGCGCCACGCGCACGATCGATCGCACCGGTGGTCCCGATATCGAAACCGGGCGTCCCAGGCACGGGATGCCCGGAGCAGGCGGCCCGCGGCTCGCACCCCAGTTGCCCCGCCGATCCTGCGTTGGCACGCTCATTGCTCGGCATCGACCGAGCTGGTTCGATATCGGGGTACTGCCGCCATGCTAGCCAACACCTGGGGCGATCTCCGCTACGCCGCACGCTCGCTGAGCCGCACGCCGGGATTCGCCGCCGCGGCGGTCGTGACGATCGCGCTCGGTGTCGGCGTCAACGCGGGCATCTTCGTCATCTTGAACGGCGTGCTGTTTCGCGACCTGCCGGCCGCGGACGCGCACGAGCTCGTGTCGATCGAGCAGTCCGTCGAAGGTAGCCAGGTCGACGCAGGTCCGGTGCGCACTTTCACGATTGCCGAATACCGCACGTACCGCGACGACGCGCGCACGGTCACCGGCCTGCTCGCGCACGCCGTACCGCGCGAGACCACGCTCGGCGGCGAAGCTCCGCAGAGAATCTACGGCGCGATCGTGAGCTGCAACTACTTCACCGTGCTGGGGTCGCCCCCGGCGCTCGGCCGCGGATTGGGTGCGCAGGACTGCGAGCCCGGCGCGGACCCGGTCGTCGTGCTCGGTCACGGCCTGTGGGCGACGACGTTCGCCGCCGATCCCGCGATGCTGGGCCGCCCGGTCGAGCTCGAGGGGCATCAGTTCACGGTCGTCGGAATCGCGGCCGAAGGCACATACGGCGGGTCGCCGTTGTTGACCTCCTATTTTGCGCCGCTGAGCGCCGACCGGCTGCTCTGGCCCGGCGAGTCGCGCTTCGAGAATGAAAGCGTCCGCTGGCTGACGCTGATCGGCCGTCGCAGTGCAGGGACGAGCTTGGCGCAGGTGCGCGCCGAGCTCGAGGTCATTGCCGCGCGCATCGACGACCTCGAAGCCGGCCGGTCGACGACGCTCGCGATCGAGCGCGCGAGCAGGAACACGCTGCCGTTCGACCTGCGCGGCCCGGCGGCGGGCGCCGCGGGCGTGCTCATGGGTGCATTCGGCCTGATCCTGCTCATCGCGTGCGCCAACGTCGCGAACTTGCTGTTGGCGCGCGGCATGGCGCGCACGCAGGAGATCGGCATTCGTCTCTCGCTCGGCGCGAGCCGCGCGCGCGTCGTGCGCCAGCTCCTGACCGAGAGCGTGCTGATCTCGATCGCGGGTGGCCTGCTCGGCTCGGCGTTGGCCGTCTGGTCGTTCCAGTCGCTCGTCGCCCTGGTGCTACCGACCGCGGTGCACCCCGAGTGGCCCGTGCCGGCGCTCGATCTCGACTTCAGCCCGGACTTTCGAGTGCTGTGGTATGCGCTCGCCCTGACGTTTGGCACGGGCTTCGTGTTCGGTCTCGCTCCGGCGCTGCAGGTGTCGAAGCCCGATCTCAATACCGTGATCAAGCAGGACGTCGGCGGCGGCGGCCGTAGCGGCGGCCGGCTGCGAGGCACGCTCGTCGGCGTGCAGGTGGCGTTCTGCATGGCGCTCATGATCGCGACGGGTCTCCTGCTGCGCGGGCTGTACGCGACGTACACGATCGACCCGGGATTCACGTTTCGCGACGTGGCGCACCTCTCGTTCGGGACCGACGGCGGCCCCCTGTTCCTCGACCGCGAGATGCTGGCCCAGGTCGCGGCGCTGCCCGGCGTCGAGGCGGCTGCCTACGCTTCGCAGACGCCGCTCGGCGAGGCGATCTCGGGCGGCGAGGTCCGCCTTTCCGGCGAGAGCGGCGGTCGCTTCGCCGAGGTCGACGCGGTTACGCCCGGCTATTTCTCGGTGCTCGAGTTGCCCATTGTGCGCGGCCGCAACTTCACGGACGCGGAGAGCGCGGACGCCGAGCGCACGGCCGGCACGCGGCCCGTCATCGTCAGCGAGACGACGGCCCGCAACTTCTGGGGCGAAACCGACCCGCTCGGCCGCACGCTGCTCTGGGAGGACACAACGCTCGAGGTCATCGGCGTCGCCCAGGATGCGCGGCTCGGCGGGCTCGGCGAGATCGACTCCTACTATCTTTACTTGCCGCGCCGCGAGGGCGGGGAGCTGCTCGTCCGGAGCAGCGCCGGCTTCGCCGCGACGACGGCGTCGAGCCTGCTCGCGATCGTGCGGGCGCGCGATCCGAGCCTCGTCGCACGCGTGCTGCCGCTCGAAGCCAACCTCGCGTGGTATCGCAGCGTGTCGGGTCTCGTGGCGGTGCTCGGCGCGGCGCTCGGCGGGTTGGCGCTCGTGCTGGCGGCGGTCGGCATCTACGGCGTCGTCTCGTACTCCGTCACGCGACGCTATCGCGAGCTCGGCATTCGCGTGGCCTTGGGCGCGCGTGCGCGCGACCTCATGGTCACGGTTCTCCGCCGAACGATGCGGCCCGTGGTGATCGGCGCGGTCGCGGGCATCGTTGCGGCGGGCGCTCTGTCCCGGATCCTGTCGAGCGCGCTGTTCGGCGTGAGCCCGGCCGACCCGATCGGCCTGGGCGGCGCGGCGTTGCTCAGATCG
>DATFFV010000499.1:0-3068 GCA_035249885.1 Gammaproteobacteria bacterium
GCGCGATCTCGGCATCACGGGCTACGAGACGCCGAAGGACTTGGACGCCAACAAGGCGCTCAAGGCCAAGATCGAATCGATTCGCTTGAGCGTAGGCCCGCGCATGAATCTCGGCGACGTCAAGACGAAGGTCGTGCCGAAGATGAGCCTCATCGCGCCCGCGCGCGCGGGCGGCCACGTCTGCACGCGCACGTTCATTCCACACGATTGCCACGCCGCGATCGGTGTGCTCGGCGCCGTGTCCGTCGCGACGGCCTGCATCCTGCCGGGCTCGGTGACGCACGGCATCGCGACCGTGCCCGAGGGCGCGGTCAAGCAGATGTCGGTCGAGCACCCCACGGGCGAGTTCTCGGTGACGCTCGAGGTCGGCGGCACGCGCGAGCAGCCCGAGGTGCGAAAAGCCGGCTTGTTGCGCACGGCGCGCCTCATCATGCGCGGCGAGGTGCTCGTGCCGGCTTCGATCTGGGACGGCCGCCGCTGACGTGCGGCGCATTCGCCGATGTCGAGCCGCCCGCCGTTTCGCGCCGACCACGTCGGCAGCCTGCTGCGACCGCCGGCGCTCAGAGAGGCGCGGCGGCGCCACGCCGAGGGCGCGCTCGACGCGGCCGATCTGACGGCCGCCGAGGACCGCGAGATCGAGCGCGTCGTGGTCAAGCAGCGAGCGCTCGGCATGCCAAGCGTCACGGACGGCGAGCTGCGCCGGTCGTGGTGGCACCTCGATTTCCTGTGGGGTCTCGACGGCATCGCCGAGCATCACGCGGATTTCGGCACGGGGTTCGTCGGCGCCACGCCGCGCACGGCCGGCGTGCGCGTCGACGGCAAGATCGGCTTCTCGGGTCATCCGTTGCTCGCGCACTACCGGTTCTTGCACGAGCGCGCGGGCGCGGCGGCGAAGCTCACGATCCCCGCGCCGTCCGCGCTGCTCGGCCGGCCCGTGCTGCCGCCGATCGATGCGCGTGTCTACGCTCACCGCGACGAGCTCTATGCCGACTTAGGTTCTGCCTACCGCGCGGCCGTGAACGCGTTCGCGGCCGCGGGTTGCCGCTATCTACAGCTCGACGAGGTGTTCATCGCGATGCTCTGCGACGCGCAGTACCGCGCGAAGATGATCGCGCGCGGCGACGATCCCGAGCGCCTCTTGACGCTCTACGCCGAGCTCATCAACACGGCGATCGCCGACATCCCGGCCGACATGACCGTCACGCTGCATCTCTGTCGCGGCAATTTCAAGTCGACGTACATGGGCACGGGCGGCTACGACGCCGTCGAGGACGTGCTCTTCAACCGCATCCACGTCCACGGCTACTTCATGGAGTACGACGACGAGCGCTCGGGCGGTTTTGCGCCGCTGCGGCTCCTGCCGCGCGGCAAGCGCGTCGCGCTCGGCCTCGTGACGACAAAACGCGGCGCGCTCGAGAGTCGCGACGAGCTCAAGCGCCGCATCGAGGCCGCCGCGCGCTACGCCCCGCTCGAGCAGCTCTGCCTCGCGCCCCAGTGCGGCTTCGCGTCTACGGAGGAGGGCAACCTGCTCACCGAGGACGAGCAGTGGGCGAAGCTCGAGCGCATCGTCGAGGTCGCAGCGCAAGTTTGGGGTTGAGTTACGCCGCGTGCGCGACCGCGTGTGCGACGAAGAGCACGTGCGGAGTGCCGTAGCCGCGCGCGTAGCCCGAGATCTCGTCGACGACGAAGCCTGCTCGTGTCACGTAGCTCGAAAGCTCCGCGCGCGTCGCGAAGCCGATGCCGCTCGACACCGTGCGCCGCAGCAGGTGGACCATGACCCGCTCCTGCCAGAGCGCCATCGCGGCGCGCCAGGAGCCGTCGTCCTCTGCGTCCTTGAGCACGAGGCGGCCGCCGGGACGCAGCAACCGCCGCGAGGCCGCGAGCAACGGCGCCCACTCATCGCGAGCGATGAGGCAGAGCACGTCGGCGATGAGCACGCAGTCGAACGAGGCAGGGCGCTCGATCGCAAGGGCCTCGATCGTGCACGCACGAAACTCGGCGCGCGAGTCGCGGCCCACGGACTCGCGTGCCCACTCGATCTTGCGCTCGTCGGGGTCGATGCCCATGACGCGCCGTTCGGGATGGTTGTGCAACAGCAGGGCCGCGAGCACACCGTGGCCGCAGCCGACGTCGAGCAGCGTCGTGCCCGTGGCCCGTGCGGCCACCTGCTCGAGCGGTGCGAGCGCGAGCCGGCCGCGACAGAACCAACGCACCTTGAGCGGCAGCGGCGCGAATGCGCTGAGACTCGGATGACTCATCGGGCGTAGTATTGACCAAGACGCATAGGGAAATCCCCGGTGGCGCGGGCAGCTGGCCGGTGCCAGACTGCTTGCGGAGCCGCTCCGGTCGCACGGAGGTCTAGCCATGATTTCGATCGTGATCCCCGCGCACAACGAGGAGCACAACCTCGAGGTTCTCTATGTCAATGTGCGCGAGGTCATGGACGCGGCCGCGAACAGCAGCGACTGGGAGCTCGTTGTTGTCGACGACGGGAGCACCGATGGCACCTGGAGCGCGATCGAGAGATTGAGTGCGAATGACGTGCGCGTGCGCGGCCTCCGGCTCTCGCGCAATTTCGGTCACCAGCCGGCACTCATGGCCGGGCTCGCGGCCGCGCGCGGCCGCGCCGTCATCATGATGGATGCCGACCTTCAACATCCGCCCGCCTTGTTGCCGCAGCTCGTCCGCAAGTGGCGCGAGGGGTTTCAGATCGTCCACGCCGTGCGGCGCGACCCGCCGAATCTGTCATGGGGCAAGCGTACGTTCTCGCGCCTCTACTACCGACTGTTCGCGTTCTTGAGCGGAGTCGCCATCGAGCCCGGGTCGGCCGATTTTCGGCTGCTCGACCGGCAAGTCGTCGACGAGATCCTGAAATTCGAAGAGGAAGGTCTGTTCCTGCGCGGCCTCGTGCACTGGGTCGGCTACGCGACGACGAGCGTGCCGTTCGAGTGCGGCGAGCGCCACGCCGGCAAGAGCAAGTACAGCTTGCGCAAAATGCTGACGCTCGGCTGGCACGGCGTCAGCTCGTTCTCGCTCGTTCCGCTGCGCATCGGCATCGCGATCGGCCT
>DATFFV010000500.1:0-5235 GCA_035249885.1 Gammaproteobacteria bacterium
CGTCGAAGGCCAGCGCGTGGCCGCCGGCGAGGTGCTCTTCGTGCTCGCGAGCGAGCGCCTCACGCGCGCCGGTATCGCCACGGAGCGGGAGGTGGCCGTGCAGCTTGCGCGGCGCCACGCGAGCCTCGTCGAGCAAATCGCGCGCACACGCGAGCTCGAGCAAGCCGAGCGAGCCGCACTCGACGAACGGCGAACGGCCGTGCATCTTCAGAGCGCGAGCTTGGAGCAAGCGATCGCGACCGAGCTGCGCCGCTTGGAGCTCGCCGAGAGCACGGCCGAGCGCTACGCGAAGATGCATGCGCTCGGTTTCGTGGCCGAGGAGCAGTCGTCGTTGCGCGAAGCCGCCTGGCTCGAGCAGCGCGGCAGGGTCGAGACCCTGGAACGCGAGCGCGCAGGTTTGGCTCGGATCGTGGCCGAGCTCGATGGCCGCAGCGCGACGCTGGGCCTCGAGTACGCCAATGCCATCGCCGAGCTCGAGCGCGCCGTCGCCGGCGCCGAGCTCGAGATCGCCGAGAACGACGCGCGGCGCGCCACCACGGTCGCGGCGCCTCAAGCAGGCGTCGTCACGGTGCCCGCGTGGGAAATCGGCCACTCCGTGGAGCCCGGTATGGTGCTCGCACGCATCGTGCCCGAAGGCTCGACGCTCGTCGCCGAGCTGTTCGCGCCGAGTCGCGCCGTGGGGTTCGTCGGGGTGGGCGACGAGGTGCGTCTGCGTCATGCGGCGTTCCCGTACCAGAAATTCGGTCACGCGCTCGGCCGCGTGGTCAGCGTCTCGCAAGCAACGCTGAGCGCGAACGATCCGGTTCTTGCGAGAGGCGTCGTGCGCAACGAACCCGTGTACCGCATCGCCGTCGCCCTGCGCTCGCAAACCGTCACGGCCTACGGCGAGCCGCGCACGCTTCTGCCCGGAATGGAGGTCGAGGCCGACGTGCTGCTCGAGACGCGGCGCCTCTACGAGTGGGTGCTCGAGCCGCTGTACGCGATGGCCGGGCGCCTGGAGCGCTGACGGCTCGGGTGGCTCGCGCGCGAGCCCGCGGCTATGCTTGCCGCCCTATGGCAACGACCACCACGGCGACGGCTGCCGTCGTCGAGTTCATCGCGCGCGCGCGGCTCGCGGATTTTCCGGCCGAAGCGCTTAGCCTAGGTAAGCGCTGCATCGTCGACAGCTTGGGCGTCATGCTCGCGGGCTCGACGCAGGACGCGGGCCGTATCCTCCGCGAGCACGTGCAGGGCGTGGACACTCGCACCGTCGCGACGGTGTTCGGCCCGCGGCCGTTCAAGACCGGCTCGGCCGCGGCCGCGCTCGTCAACGGCACCGCGGGGCACGAGCTCGACTGGGACGACACGCAGCTCGCGACGAGCGCCGATCGCATCTTCGGCCTGCTCACGCATCCCAGCATGCCGCCGCTCGTAGCCGCGCTCGCGGTCGGTGAGCCGCGCCGCGTGTCGGGCGCGGCACTGCTCGAGGCGTTCCTCTTAGGATTCGAGGTCGAGTGCAAGATCGCGGAAGCGATCCACCCGAATCACTACAAGAAGGGCTTCCACACCTCGGGCACGATCGGCACATTCGGCGCGGCCGTGGCAGCCGCGAAGCTGCTCGGCCTCGACGCCACGCAAACGGCGCACGTGCTCGCGATCGCCGCGAGCTCGGCGTCGGGAATCCGCGTGAGCTTCGGCAGCATGACGAAGCCGTTGCACGTGGGCCGCGCGGCGCAGAACGGCGTCACGGCCGCTGAGCTCGCGGCGCGCGGCTTCACGGGCGGCAAGGACGCACTCGACCCGCCGTGGGGCTTCTTCCAAACCTTCGGTCACGGTGAGGGCTACGATCCGCAGCGCATCGTCGGGGTGCTTGGGTTGCCGCACACGATCGTGTCGCCCGGCGTCTCGATCAAGCCGTACCCGTGCGGCGTGCTCGGCCATCCGACCATGGACGCGATGCGGCGGCTCGTCATGAAGCACGACGTGAAGGTGGAGCAAATCAAAGCGATCCGCGTGCGCGCGGGCTCGAACATCCTGAACCCGCTGCGCTACCCCATCGCGACCAACGAGCTCGAGGCCAAGTTCTGCCCCGCGTTCATGGTCAGCGCCATCGCGCTGCGCCGCAAGGCCGGCATCCACGAGTTCAACGACTCGTTCGTGCAGAGCGCGCCCGTGCAGGCGCTCATGCGGAAGGTCGAGCGCGTGCTCGATCCCGAGATCGAGGCCAAGGGTTTCGAGAAGATCCGCAGCACGGTCGAGGTCGACCTCGTCGACGGCCGCAAGCTCGTCGAGCACGCCGACGAGCGCTACCGCGGCGGGCCCGACCTGCCGTTCACGCGCGACGAGCTCTACGAGAAGTGGAGCGACTGCGCGTCGCTCGTGCTGCCGCAGCCCGCTGTCGACGAAGCGTTCGAGCTCGTCGAGGGGCTCGAGCGGGTCGCCGACGTCACGACGCTCGTGCGCGCCCTCACGACGCCGGTCGGCGAGAGCTAGGCGGCGATGAGCCTCGCGTGGATCTCCGTCGCGGCGCTCGTCCTCGCCATCACGTTGAGCTGCACGACGACGATCAACGTCGGCGTGCTGTCGCTCGCGCTCGCGCTCATCGTCGGCGTCGTGCTCGGCGAGATGTCGACGGCTGCCGTGCTCGAGGGCTTTCCCGTCGATCTCTTCGTCACGCTCGTCGGCGTGACGCTGCTGTTCGCGATCGCGGACGTCAACGGCACGCTCGCGCGCCTCACGGAACGCGCCGTGCGGCTCTGCCGGGGCCACGCGGGCGCCTTGCCCGTGATGTTCTTTGCCGTAGGCTTCGTGGTCGCGACGATCGGTGCCGGCGCCACGCCCGCGAGCGCGCTGCTGGCGCCTCCCGCGATGGCCGTGGCCGCACGCGCGCAGATCCCGCCTCTGCTCATGGCCATCATGGCCGGTAACGGCGCGCTCGCGGGCACGCTGTCGCCGTTCGCGCCGACCGGCATCGTCGCGCACGACAACATGGCGCGCATCGGCCTCGGCGGCGTCGAATGGTGGACGTTCACGTACAACGCGCTCGCGCATGCGCTCGTCGGGTTCGGTGGGTTCCTGCTGCTCGGCGGCTGGAAGTTGTTCCGCCGCAGCGCTGTGCGCGCCGACGCAGCCGAGGTCGAGAAAACCGAGCCGATGACGGGACAGCACTGGCTCACGACGGCCGCCATCGCGGCGCTGATCGTCGCCGTGGCGGGCTTCGACCAGAACGTCGGCATGGTCGCGCTGATCGTCGCCTCGGCGCTGATCCTGCTCCGCACCGTCGAGGAGTCGAAGGCCATCGCGCGTATGCCGTGGGGCGTCATCGTCATGGTCACGGGCGTGACCGTGCTCGTCGCGCTGCTGCGCGAGACCGAGGGCCTCGCGCTGATCACGACGGGCATCGCGAACGTGTCGACACCCGCGTCGATCGAAGCCGTCGTCGGCTTCGGCGTAGGCCTCGTGTCCGTCTACAGCAGCACGTCGGGCGTCGTGCTGCCCGCGTTTCTGCCGATGGTCCCCGATCTGGCCGCGCAGCTCGATGGCCACGAGCTGCTGCCGATCGCCTGGTCGATGAACGTGGCCGCGAGCCTCGTCGATCTGTCGTCGCTATCGACGGGCGGCGCGCTGTTCATCGCGGGCGCCGCCGGCTTCGCCGACACGCGCAAGCTGTTCAACCAGCTGCTCGCGTGGGGCATGTCGATGACGCTCGTCGGCGCCGTGCTCTGCTACGCGCTGTTCGGCTGAGCCGTTCCTGCCCGTACACAATCTTCGCTATGACTGGCTGGGGAATGAGCACGGCTTCCGGCTTTGCTTGCGCCAACCGGTTCACGGTACGGACGACGATATCGGAGACGCATGAGTACTCACAAGGAGTCGACCGTCACGCCGATATTAGAGGGTCTGCCGGGATCTCGTCGTCGCGAGTCTTGGCGAAACAACCGGATTCGGGGCGTCACCGCGAAGTTGACGAGGTCACTCGTAGTGAAGCGTCCGATTGAGATCGACGTGCGCCGCGCGGCGGGCCGGCAGCATGCCGGCCGCGAGCGCGACGCCAGTGACCACGAGCGCCGCAGCGATCAAAGCAACGGGATCGACAGGGCTCACACCGAACAGGACGCTCGCGAGGACGCGCGAAAGGCCGAGGGCTGCAGCGGCGCCGATCGCGGCGCCGATGACGACCGGTCGCATCGTGCGTTTCAGCATGAGCGTTATAACGCCGCGCGGGCTCGCCCCGAGCGCAAGGCGAATGCCGATCTCGCGCGCACGGCGGCCGACGGCGTGCGCCACGACGCCGTAGACGCCGACGGACGCGAGCACGAGAGCCAGCAGCCCGAGCGCCGTCGACAGCGTGCTGACGAGCGCGCTCAACGTGCGCCACACGTCGACGTTCGCCTCGAGCGGCTCGATGCTCGCCACGGCCCGGGGATCGAGCTCCGTGGCGGCGGCCTGAATGGCCGCGGACGTCGCGGCGAAATCCATGCGGCTTCTCACTAGCAGCCGGAGCAGCGGCTGCGACTGCGGGACGGACGGGAAGTATAGATAGGTGGCAGGAATCTCTCCGATCCTGGCGACCTGTGCGTCCTTCGCGACACCCACGACCTCGACCCTCCGATCGGGCAGCCGCTCGCCGGTCGCGACGTCTCGCGGCGAGAGGATGAGAGCCTCGCCGATCGGGTCCCGTTGCGGCCAAAGCCGCCGCGCAGTGGCCTCCGTAACGATGACGGCGGGCGAGCCGTTGACGAGCTCGGCCTCGGTGAACGTGCGACCCCGCTCGAGCGGGATGCCGAGCAGTGAGAAGTAACTCGGGGAGACGGTGTTGACGTCCGCGTCGAACGGTTCGTCCTGGTCGGGCAAGCGCGCTTCGGCCGTGCTGAAACTCGTGCTCAGCGGCAGGACACGCGCCTGCGCGACCGCTTCGATTCCGGGCAGCGATCCCACGCGCTCGACGATCTGCCGGTGCGCCGTGGCCACGCGCTCCGCATCGTAGCCTTCGCTCCACGCGAACGACGCGACGGCGACGTCTTCGATCACGAACCCCGGGTCCACGTTCTGCGCCGCCTCCAGGCCGCGCAGCAGCAGGCCGGCGGCGACCACGAGCAGCATGCAGACCGCAACCTGCACGCCGACGAGCGTCGATTGCAGACGGTAGCCTTTACGTCGGCCGTTCGCGGGTGCGTCGGTCTTCATCGCGGTTTGCAGATCGGGTCGCGATGCCTTGAGCGCCGGAGCGAGGCCGCAGACGACGCCCGTTGCGAG
>DATFFV010000501.1:0-3822 GCA_035249885.1 Gammaproteobacteria bacterium
CGCGGACCAGTACGACGATACGGCGCTGCGCGCCGACGCCTACGGCGAGCTCGGGCAGGCTTACGCCGCCCAGGGCAATGCCGAGCGCGCGCTCAGGGTCACGCGCGAGGCCGAATCGATCGCGCAGCGTGCCGGTCTCACGGGCACGCTGTACCGCTGGGAGTGGCAGGCGGGGCGGCTGCTGCGCGGGCTCGGCCGCACCGGCGAGTCGCTGCAAGCCTATCAGGCCGCCATCGACACGCTCGGAGCGACGCCGATCGCAGCCGTGACCTCGCGGCGCGCGTTCCAGCGCGACGTGCTGCCGCTCTACGAGGAGTACGCCGACGCGATGCTCGCGAGCTCGCGAGGGCTCGAGGGCGCAGCCGCCGACGCCGTGCTCGCCGACGTGCAACGCAGCGTCGAGCGGTTGCGCGTCGCGGAGGTCCGCAACTACTTCGAGAACCAGTGCTCCGTCCCCGACGTCGACAGCGCAGCGGCGGCGGGCACGGGCGCGCTCGTGATCTATCCGCTGCTGTTCCCGGATCGCTTGGAGATCCTCGTGAGCACGGGAGGCTCGCTGCGCCAGTTCACGACCGACGTCCGCCTGCCCGAGATCGAGCGCACGATCCGGCTGCTGCGCGAGGCGATCGAGGACGGCGAATCGGGCACGAGCTACCTCGTGCACGCGCAACAGCTTTACGCGTGGCTCATCGAGCCGCTACACGCCGTGCTCGAGGAAGCCGTCCCCAGCACGCTCGTGCTCGTGCCCGACGGCGCGTTGCGCACCGTCCCGCTCGCCGTGCTCCACGACGGCGAGCGCTTCCTCGTCGAGAGGTACGCGCTCGCGACGACGCCGGCGCTGTCGCTGATCGGCGCCGTCAACGTCGAGCCCGTGAGCCGCGTGCTCGTCAACGGCTTGAGCGCGCCCGTGCAAGGGTTCGCGGCGCTGCCGTTCGTGACCCAAGAGCTCGACAGCATCGCGGCGACGATGCCGTCGCGAGTCTACGCCGACGAATCGTTCGTCACGGCGACGCTCGAGCGCGAGATACTCGCGGGCGGCTACTCGATCGTGCACATGGCGACGCACGCGCAGTTCGAGGCCGACTACCGGCGCTCGTTCCTGCTCGCCTACGACGACGTCATCACACTCGACGAGCTCGAGGACGTCATGGGCAGCCAGCGATTCACGGACCGACCCATCGACCTGCTCGTGTTGAGCGCGTGCCAAACCGCGGTCGGCGACGAGCGCGCGGCGCTCGGGCTCGCGGGCGTGGCCGTCAAGGCCGGCGCGCGCAGCGCGCTGGCATCGCTGTGGCACATCAACGACGAGTCGACGGCATTGCTCGTGGCCGAGTTCTATCGGCAGCTCGCGGCCTCGGAGGGACGGGCCGCGGCGCTGCGCGGGGCGCAGCTCAGGTTGCTCAACGAGCCGCGCTTCTCGCACCCCGCGTTCTGGGCGCCGTTCCTCATGATCGGCGATTGGCGGTGATGCCCATGAGCGGCCGGGGACGACACCGCATGCTGCGCCACTTCGCGTGGCTCGCGTTACCGCTCGCGGCGCTCGCGGCCGCGCAACCGGCTGAGCCCGGGCTCGAGGCGGGCTCGCTCGCGGCGCTCGATGCGCTGTTCGTCAACGACATCGTCGTCGAGGGCAGCTCCGTCTTCAGTCGAGCGGAGCTCGACGCGCTCACGGCGCCGTACGAGCAGCGCAGCGTGTCGTTCGAGGATCTCCAGGAGCTGCGTCACGAGCTCTCGCGCCGCTACGTCGAGCGCGGCTACGTGAGCTCTGGCGTCGTCATCCCGGACCAGACCGTGACGAACGGCGTCGTCGTGCTGCGCGCCGTCGAAGGCACGCTCACCGACGTCGTGATTGAAGGCAACCGCCGCTGGCGCGACGGCCCGCTTACGCGGCGCGTCGAACTGAATATGACCGGGCCTTTGAACGTCGTGGATCTCCAGGCCGGTTTGAGCCGTCTGCAACGCGACCCCTCGATCGAGCGGCTCAACGCGGAGCTTTCGCCGGGCGCCGCGCCCGGCGAGAGCTACCTGCGCCTCGGCGTCGCTGAGCGGCGGCCGTTCGAGCTCGCGGTGCTCGCCGGCAACGATCGCTCGGCTGCGGTCGGTGAGGATCACGCGACCGTGGGCTTCACGTATCGCGGCTTGATCGGCAACGGTGACTCGCTCGCGGCGCGCGTTGGCGCCACGGAAGGCGCGGCCGACAACCTGCTCGCGTACCGCGTGCCGCTCACTGCGCGCGGCACGACGTTCGAGCTCTCGCTCTCGGATCAGGACGCCGACATCGTCGAGGAGCCGTTCACGGCCGTCGACATCGAGAGCCACATCGAGACCGGCACTCTCACGGTGACGCGGCCGTTCGTCGATGCGGCCGAGCACGGCGTCACGGGTTTCGTGAGCCTCGAGCACAGGCGCAGCGAGAGCACGCTGCTCGGTGTGCCGTTTTCGTTCTCCGCGGGCGATATCGACGGCAAAGCGCGCGGCAGCTCCGTCGCTTTCGGCGTCGAATGGTCGCAGCGCGGAGCGGCGCAGGCGTGGGCGACACGCGCCCTCGTGCAGGCGGGCATCGATGCGTTCGACCCCACGCGCAACGAAACGGCGCCCGACTCCGATTTCGCGTTGTTGCTCGCGCAGGCCGAGTACGCGCGGCGCATCGGTTGGCGCCACGGGCAGCTGCTCGCGCGCGGCGTTCTGCAGGTCGCCGACGAGCCGTTGCTCGCGATGTACAAGCTGCCCGTCGGCGGCCGGCACAGCGTGCGCGGCTATCGCGAGAGCCAGCTCGTGCGCGACCACGGGCTCGCCGCGTCCGTCGAGTATCGGTTCGCCGCGTTCGTCGACGACACGGGTCAGCGTCGCGGCAAGCTCGATCTCGCGGTGTTCGCCGACTACGGCGTGTCGAAGGACGAGGATGATTCGCTGTTCACGTCGGGCCGCGAGGATCTTAAGAGCGTCGGCATCGGCTTGATCTGGGACCCGCTGCCGGGGTTGCACGCCGAGATCTATCGCGGCCACGACCTCGAGGAGCAGAACAACCCGCGCGAGGCGCTCCAGGATCGCGGCATCCATTACGGCCTCACGTACCGGAGGCAGTTCTAACGCCATGCGCACGCCGCTGCGAGTCGTCGTTCCCTTCCTCGCCGCGCTGCCCGGTGCCGCGACCGCGCAGATCGTGCTCGACGGCACGGTCGGCCCGCAGGGCGCCCTCTTAGGGCCGAATTACGCGATCGGCGATACGGTCGGGACGCAGGTCGGCGCGAACCTCTTTCACAGCTTCAGCGAGTTCAACATCCGGACGGGTGAGAGCGCGACGTTCAGCAGCGCGTTCGCGGGCGTGACCGACAACGTCATCGCGCGCGTGACGGGCGCGACGGCCTCGACGATCGACGGGCTGCTGCGCAGCGACATCGCCGGCGCCGATCTTTGGTTCATCAATCCCAGCGGCCTCGTGATCGGCGCGAACGCGACGCTCGACGTGCAGGGCTCGTTCCATGCGAGCACGGCCGACGTATTGTTGCTGCAAGACGGCGGCCGCTTCGACGCGACCAACGTCGCGGGCTCGAGCCTGACGATCGCGAACCCGCGGGCGTTCGGGTTCCTCGATGCCACGATCGGCCCGATCTCGGTCACCGGCGCGCAGCTGCAGGTTGCCGCGGGTGAAACGCTGAGCCTCGTCGGCGGCGCGCTCTCGCTGACCGGTACGCGCCTCGCGGCGCCGAACGGTCGCATCGAGCTCCAAGCGGCGGCCGGCCCCGGCAACGTCGCGTTGCGCGGTGCGACGCCGCCGGGCACGGCCGTCACCGCGCGCGCGGGCGTGACGCTGACGACGGC
>DATFFV010000502.1:0-7265 GCA_035249885.1 Gammaproteobacteria bacterium
CTCGCGGCCGAGTACATGTGGCGTGTTCAGAAATACCGCGCGCGCAACCCCTACTATCATTTTGCGGTCGCCACGCAGGCTTACGAGGAGGGCCGCCTGCCCGACTCGCTCGCGGCGCTGCGCAAGGCGCTGCGCTTGAAGCGCGACGAATCCCGGTTTCATTCCTTGCGCGGCCAGGTCCAGGAGGATCTGGGCCGCACCAGCGACGCCGCGCAGAGCTTCGCGCGTGCGCGAGAGTACTTGGAGGCCGAGAAAGCACGGACGCGCGCGCGCATCGTGTTCGACGCGCTCGCGGTGCGCTAATCAACAGCTTCTTCCGGCTCGGGCTGGAGCGTGAACAGAAACGTCGTGCCGCGTCCGGGCTCGCTCTCGACCCAGATTCGGCCGCCGTGGCGATCGACGGCCCGCGCTGCGATCGCGAGACCCAATCCTAAGCCGCCGCTTCCTTGGGCTCCCTGCCGATCTCGCAGCGGCTTGAACAGCTGCGCGGCGAGCGCGGCGTCGAGACCCAGGCCGTTGTCGCGAACGAAATACGCCGGCATGCCGCCGTCCGTGCCGCGGCTGCCGACCTCGATGCGCAGCGCGCGGCCAGCACGCGCGTGCTGTACCGCGTTCGCGACGAGATTGCTGAGCAGGATGTGCACGATGGCGCGATCGGCGAGCGCTGGCGGTAGCGCAGCAATCGTAACGGTCTGTGCGTCGAGGGATTGCTCGCGCACGACTTGCTCGGCGAGTGCGCGCATGTCGACATCCTCGAGCTCCGCACCGAACGCCGCGGTGCGAGCGTAGCCGAGCAACCGATTCAGCATGGCCGTCATGCGCGCGACGTTGGCCGCGATCTTTCCGAGCCGCTGGCGTGCGATCTCATCGCTATTGCTCGCCTCGAGCTGGCCGGCGACGAGGCTGATCGCATTGAGCGGCGAGCGCAGATCGTGCGACACGGCTAGATTGATCGTGTTGAGGTCGCGCAGGACTTCGCCGAGCTTCTGCGTGCGCGCGATGACTCGTTCCTCGAGCTCGCGATGGAGCACGTGCAGGCGCTGCTCGGCGGCATTGGCCGCCGCCGCGCGATCGTTCGCGCGACGCGTTTCGAATACGAGCAGACCGAGCAGCATCGCGAGCGCGAGACCGACGATGAGCACGGAATCGACGGCCGACGTGTCGAGATGGGCTGGCAGATCCGGCGACGGTCGATGACGCACGTTCCAAGTGAGGCCAGGCGCGGGCGCAATCCAGCCCTCGCGCGTCCACGCGCTCGGCAGCCCATCGTCGGCGGTACCGCGCCGGTAGAGCTCGACGCCGTCGCAGCACGAGACGCGAATCTCATAGCCGACGGCCTCGTCGACGAGCAACGCGTCGAGCAGGTCGTGAGCGTCGATGACCGCGACGAGAGTTCCGTAGCGTAGCCCGCGCCGCACGGGCGAGTAGTAGCGGAACGTCGAGTGGCCGGCGTCGTCGACGTACGGCCCGACTGCGGTGGCTTTCGTCGCCGTCTCGGCTTCGGCGATGAACGGTGCGACCTCGGCCCACTGCGCCTCCGTCGGCACGTGGCTCGATTCGGGATTCGCGCTCGTGGCAACGAAACGCGCGCCGTCGTCGCCGCTCCATGCGACGACTTCGACGCCTTCGAAACGAATGGCCGCAAGGGCGCCTTTGACGTCGGGCCGCTCGGTTTCTGCCGAGATCCAGGAATCCGCGAGCGCCTCGAGGGACTCGAGCTGCACGATCAAACGACGAGCGAGCTCGCTGCGAGTGGCGTAGGAGGTCGCGTCGGTAACGCTCGCGACACGTGCCACGTGGTTGCTGCGCAGCGCCTGCCATAGCAGCACCATTGCGCTCGCGGTCACGAGCGCGATCGCCGCGGGCAATACGAGGTTACGGCGCGCAAAGTCTTGCATGCCCGGCCGATTCTACCGCGGGGCACCGTTGCAGATAGAATGACGCTCGACCCACGGGGACTCGAGAAAGCTATGACGCGCATCTTGCTCGTCGACGACGATTCCGATTCGCTCGAAGCGGCGAGGGAGATTCTCGTCGGCGAGGGTCACTCCGTGGTCACGGCAGCCTCGCTGGCGGGCGCCCGGGAGCAGCTCGCGGCGGGCGCTCCCGACGTGCTGCTGCTGGACCTCATGCTGCCCGACGGCAACGGCCTCGAGCTGTTCGACCAGCTGGGTCGTAGCGACCTGCGCAAGATCGTGCTCATGACCGGGCATCCCGGCATCAAGGCCCACATCAAGAGCTTGACCGGCCCCACGATCAGTTATCTCACGAAACCGATCACGGCAACCGAGCTCATCGAGGCCGCGCGCCTCCCCGACACAGCCGTGCTCGAGACCGGCCACTTCGGCCGGATTGTCGGCGAGCACGAGACGATGCACGCCGTCTACGAGCAGATCGAGCGCGTCGCCCGCACGGACGTGCCGGTGCTCATCGTCGGCGAGACGGGCACGGGCAAAGAGCTCGTCGCGGAAGCGATCCATCGAACGAGCGGGCGTACGGGAGGCTTCGTGCCGCTCAATTGCGGCACGCTGTCGGGCGAGCTCGCGGCGAGCGAGCTGTTCGGTCACGAGAAGGGCAGCTTCACGGGCGCCATGCGCCGCCATGTGGGCGCATTCGAGCGCGCGGCCAGCGGTACGCTGTTTCTCGACGAGCTCGCCGAGATGCCGATCGCCCTGCAACCCCATTTCTTGCGCTCGGTCGAGACGGGCAAAGTGCAGCCCGTCGGCGCCGAACGCGAGCTCGTGGCCAATGCGCGCATCATCGCGGCGACGAATCGCGAACCGGAGCAGGCGATTGCGGACAAGCTACTACGCCAGGATCTCTATTTCCGGTTGAGCGTGATGCCGATCAAGATGCCGCCGCTCCGAGCGCGGTCGAGCGACATTCCGCTGCTCGTGACCCACTTTCTCGCCGAGCTGCGCAGCGACAGCGCCGAGCGCCATTTCAGCGCCGAGTCGCTGCAGCGCATGCAAGTCTATCAGTGGCCCGGCAACGTGCGCGAGCTCCGGCATGTCGTGCAGCGCGCGCTCGTCATGGCCGACGCGGACGCCAAGGAGCTCACGCTGCCCGTGCAATTCGACAGCCCGGCCATGGGCTCCGCGTCGGCGCACGGCATCGAGGCCGGCCGCTCGATCCGCGACGTGGAGCGCGAGCTCATCGAGCTCACGCTCGCACACTTCGACGGCGACAAGAAGGCCGCCGCCGAGACACTCGGCATCAGCCTCAACACGCTCTACAACCGCCTGAACGCCTACCGCGATCCCGACGCGCGCTAGCGCAGTCTTTGTAACCGGTTTCGGAATTTGGAACGGCGCGCGTCGCCGCGAGCCGCGCCAGTCCACGCGTTGCGGCCTGGCACGGGACTTGCTCCTTTACGATCACCGAAGCCTGTTTCGGAGGACCGTCATGAAAAACGTACTGCTAGCGGCTGCTCTGGGCGCTCTGCTGTTTGCGAGCGCCAAGGCTCGTGCCGATTCGTCGACGTTTACCGGGGCCGCCAAGGATGCGTGGCTGACGGGCAAGATCGAAGCGGCATTCGTGCTCAATGCGCACCTGAATCCGTTCAGGATCGACACGGACGTCGACAACGGCGTCGTGCACCTCACGGGCACCGTTCGCGACGACATCGATCGCGATCTGGCCGTCGAGCTCGTGCGCGGCCTCGACGGCGTCGTCGAGGTCAAGAACGACATCAAGCTCGATCGCGCGAGCGCCGAAAAGACGATAGCGGAACGGCAATCGGCGGAGACGCGCGATTTCGGCTCGTGGGTCGATGACGCGACGACGACAGCAATGGTCAAGTCGAAGCTCATCGGCAACGCCAACATCGCCGCTGGGAAGATCAACGTCGACACACGGGACGACATCGTGACGCTGTCGGGCCGCGTCGGCTCGGGCAAGGAGAAGGAGCTTGCGGAGCAGATCGCCGCGAACGTAAGCGACGTCGAGGACGTGAAGAACAACCTCGTCGTGGACGCTCAATAGGACTGGATACGTTATCGGAGTGGTGAGATCGGCGCCGGCTTCGAACGGCGAACGCAATTCGACCGGCGCCACCTTTTCTCGCGGAGATCCGAACATGATGGGCTGGGCCGCAACGTTTCTCATCATTGCCGTGCTCGCTGCAGTGCTCGGTGTTACGGGAGTCGCAGGTGTCGCCATGCAGGCCGCTTGGATTTTGTTCGTCGTCGGTTTGGTGCTCGCGGTGATCGCGGCGATCAGTGGCCGGCGTCGCACGCCGTAGCTCCGACTTTGAACCGAACGACCTTTAGGAGAACGTCAATGACCAACAGCGACATGCGACATGTTTCAGACGGACACGACGCCCAGGCCGAGACCACGGAACGGCTTGCAGCAGCCATGCACGACGGCGTGAACCGCGTGGCCGAACGCGCGCGCGACATCGAGCACACCCTTCGCGAACGCGGCGCGGTGCTCGGCGAGGAAGCGCGCAAGCACGAGGAGCGCGCAAGAACCGCCGTCGCCGACCAATTGCAGAGGGCGAGCCGCTACCTGCGCGGGCAACCCTTGAGCGCGGGCGTGGCCTTGGCCGCCGCCGCGGGCATCGTGATCGGCGGCTTGTTGCTTCTGCGCCGCTGATCTCACGGACCCAGGTTCCAGAGGAGAGGAGGACCCACGCATGAACAAATCAGTGTTGAGCGGTGTATTGATTGGCGCCGGCATCGCGATCGCGGGCGGCCTGTACGCGGGCTACCGAATCATGGAGCCCGAGGAGCCGACCGTCGTTGCGGAAGCCGTCCCCGCGGACGTCGACTGCGTGCCGGAGGAGCCGCGTGACGAGCACCGTATCGCAGGCACGGCCATCGGCGCCGTTGTCGGCGGCGCGGTCGGCCGCGACGTCGGTGACCGCGACATCACGACTGCGGCGGGTGCCGCTGCCGGCGCCATAGCCGGCAACCAGATCCAGAAGGAAATTCAGGAGAACCAGGCAGAAAAACGAGGCTGCTGACGCCTCGCTGCGCATGAATCCCCCCCTCGGCGGGGTGCTTGGCCAAGTGCCGGCCCCCGCCTTTTTTTCAGTCGCTCCCGCTCTTCTGACTCACCAAGCTGGCGAGTTCCTGCCTGAGCGCCAGGCTTGGCCAAGAGAATCAGATTGAACACGCTGCGAACAGAACCATTGGTCTTCATGGTGCACCCTCCGGCCCCGCGCGCTCCGCGATCTCGGTGAGGTAACGGTCCGCGGCTTCGCGGTGCTGCGGCGACTCGCGCGCTTGCTCGAACCATGGCCGCGCGTCAGCGTGCAGTCCTTGCGCGAACAGTGCGGCGCCCTTGAGGAATTGCGCCTCGCCCAAGTCGTCGAGCCCGCCTTTGGCGATGCCGCGCTCGAGCGCGAGCGAAGCCGCGGCCCAGTCCTCGCGCCGCGCTTGCACCTCGCCGAGCCGCACAAAGAGCTTGCCCGTCGCGGCAAGCTCGGCGCCGCGCTCGAGCGGCGCCACGGCCTTGTCGATCTCGCCGGCTTCGATCCACGAATTCGCGATCTTTTCGTAGAGCCGGCCGTCGAGCGTGACGGTGTCGTTCGCGATGGCCTCCTCGAGGACCCCGGCGGCGCGCTCGGGCTGATCGGTGAACAGCAGCAGATCGGCGAAGCGGCGCAGCTCCGCGTCCTCGGTGAGCAGCCCGGCGTTGTGCGCGAGCTGCATGATGGCGGCCGAGTTGATGTAGTCCTCGAGCTGGCCGTAGACCGACGACAGCTGGAGCCAATAGGTCTTCTTCGCAGGCGCGACGAGCGTGAGCCGCTGTAGCACGGGCACGGCGTCGTGGTAACGCTCGGCCTTGAGGTGAAGGGCCGACAACAACGACAGCTGACTCTCCTGAGGCTGTTCCTGGAGCTCGACGGCCGCGCGCGCCGGCGCCAGAGCGCCTTCGAAGTCGTTGGACTGATAGCGAGCGACGGCGAGCAAATAGTGCGCCGCAGGATTGGGCCGCTCTGCCGTCGCGAGCCATTCCTCGAGCGCAGCCTCGCCTTCGCTCCAGCGCTTTTCCTGCATGAACAGCTGCGCGCTCTGGTAACGCGCCTGCGAGACCTCCTGCGCACTCAAGCCGCCGGCGTCGATGGCTCGCCCAAGGTGCGCGCGCGCCTCGTCGAACCGGTCTTGTTTGTAGGCCACGTTGAAGAGGATCTGCTCGACCCTGCTCTGCTCGAACGGGCTCAACCTGTCGCGGTCGAGCGTTGCGATGGCGTTCGTCGCTTCGCCGTAACGCTCGGCATCGAGCGCCGCGATTGCATTGTTGAGGACTTCACCCGTGGCGGCGCCGATCGCGCGGCCCGCATTCTGTGCGCCGCTCGGTGCGCCGATCGTGACCGCGGCTGCGACGATCGTCGCCGCGGCCAGCGTCTGCCACTGGCGTGTGGTGACAATGAACGTGTTCATTCGATGACTCCCGGGCTTGCTGCCTTTGTGCTGAATGTGATGTCGCCGAGTCCTCCCAAGTAGACCTGGTCGGCAACGGCGACGACCACGCCCATCGGGGCGTGCTCGCGTGCAACGATGACGACACCGCTGGCTTCGGAGCTTGCGGCGCGAAACTGCTCGATGTGTGAGCGCACGGCGGCCAGATCGACGACTTTGTCGTCGATCGAGATCGTGCCGTCGTCGTCGATGGCGATGCTCCTCGCGGTGCCTGGGGCGTCGGTTTCGCCACTCGGTCGCTTGAGTGTGATGGCCGGGTCCCGGACGAACACTGCCGTAACGAGGAAGAAGATCAGCAGATTGACGACGAAGTCGAGCATCGGCGCGAGATCGATGCCCGGCGAAGGTGCGCTCGCGGCGAGCGGGTGGGTGAGCGTACGCATGTCCGGTTCTCCCAAGACCGCGCGGCGCTAGGCCGCCGTGACCGATACATATCCGTTAAAGGTATAGTAGCCTTCTGGTTAGAGGCATGTCAATGTGGGTCTCCCTACCGTGGCGGACGTCACGTCGGCGCGGGTATGGCCTTCTGCTCTAGGAACTGCATCGCTTCGATCGCCGTGCTGTAGTCCATGTGCTCGCCGAGCCATTGGCAGCGGCCGGTCTCGTGCGTGATCGCGACACCCGCCTCGCGATTCAGCATGTAGAGACGCAGCGTTTCTTCGAAGCCCTTGCTTGGGCTTGGCTTCGGCCGCGAAATGTTTCCTATGAAACTGCTTCGGTACGAACGCTCTCTTAAGCTGCTTTTTCGATCGTTACGTGATACCCGAGCTGCTCGAGACGACGGACATGATGGTGGCTCACACGTGCGACGTTTCTGCGATCGAAGTAATCGGC
>DATFFV010000503.1:0-3719 GCA_035249885.1 Gammaproteobacteria bacterium
GAGTATCTGCGTCATTGGTGTTGGCTGTTGGACCTGAAGATCCTCGTCAAAACGGTCGCGTTGCTGTTTCGCGACGAGCGCGCGTATTAGGGAGGAAATCGCCATGAGACTGGACACCCTTCGATCGTGCCCATTGTCGTGCCTCACGTGCGCGATGTTGGCGCTCGCGGCGCGGGACGCGCACGGTGCTACCGACATCGTCCCGCAGATCCGGATCACGGCCGAGGCGAACGACAACCCGCGCCTGGGCGCGGACGATATCCCGCCGGAGCTCCGACCGTCCGCCGCCCGTTTGCTCGCGGAGGCGCGCATCGGTGTGACGAAATACACGGAGCGCAACGAGGGCACGTTCGAGGCCGCAGTGCGCAGCGACGCGTACGCGGAAGCGGCGGACGAGGACCTCGAGAGCACGGATTTGTTTCTGGGCGGAGCCGGCCGCTGGCGCTGGGAGCGCTCCAGGCTCGGCATCACCGGCGACATCGCGCGCGAGAAAATCACGGGCACGGAGTTTTTGGGCGCCGTCGACGACGACAGCGACCTCGATGTCGACGGCCTAGTGCTCGGATTCAACGAGACGAGGACGCGTGCGACGGTGAGCCCATACACCGAGATCGACTTCGGTGAGCGGTCGCGCGTGCGACTCGATCTGCAGGCCATGGACGTCTCCTACCGCGACGACGTGCCGCTGAGCCCGCGCACGGATTTCACGGACTGGGAAGCCGGCGGTGCGTACGTTCGCGTCTTGAGTCCACGCACCGATCTTGCGACGCGCGTGTTCGGCGGGCGCTACGAGGCGGCCGACGGCCGCAACGTGACCGATACCACCGGAATCGAGCTGCGCATCGAGCGCGAGATCTCGGCCATTTGGGCGCTTACGGCCGGGTTCGGCGTCGAGCGCAGCGATTTCGCGTACGTCGACGCCGCGGGCGTATTCTTTTCGGGCACCGACGACAACGCGATCCTCGACCTCTCGCTGCGCAAGCAGACCGAGCGTTCGCTGCTCGACCTCGAGCTCAGTCGCCGCGCGCGCCCTGACTCGTTCGGCTCGGTGGTCGTCCGTAACGAGCTCGCGGCGAGGCTCGATCGCGATCTTTCCCCGAAGGTGCGTGGCGGCGTCGTGTTCCGCGCGATTCGCAGCGACGCTCTCGACGTGATTCCCGACCATCGCGAATACGGCCGCGTCGACCTGCGATTGCAGTGGGCTTTCCGGCCGCTCTGGTCGCTCGTCGCGGGCGTCGAGCACTCCTATTGGCGCAACGTCGAGCTCGATACGCGAGCAAATTCCGACAGCGCCACCGTGGGATTCAACTACCGCGGCCGTTCGCGACGCACACAGCCTTAACGCGAGATTCACGATCCCGCCATGATGAGCGCGTTGGCGCGCCGCTGACATCGTGTTCGTTGCTCGCGCGCCGCAAAAGATCTGTAGTCGATTGGAGACAGTTGCCACCGCCCGACAGTGGTGGGCTAGAGTACGGGGGCGGCGGTTACAAGCGCGTGCTCGATGAGCAACTCAGCGCAACAAAAAGTGTTCCGGCATCCGCACGGTTAGGAGGACGAACAGCCAAAGCCACCGCTTCTGGTGGGTGCAATGAGCAATGGGGAGCGGGTCTATGGAGAGGAACATTGCGGCGACCTCCGATCGCGGAGATCGCAGGGTTCTGCTAGTCGATGACGACCAGAGCCTGCTGCGCGTGCTCGTGATCCGCTTGGGGCACGAGGGGTTTCAGGTCGAGGCCACGGACAACGCGCGCAGCGCGCTTGCGGCACTGCCCTCGTTTCGGCCCCACGTCGTCGTGACCGACGTTCGAATGGAAGGCATGGACGGTCTCGCGCTGTTCGACGCCATCCGCGCGCGCGAGCCGACCACACCCGTGATCGTGCTGACCGCGCACGGCAGCATTCCGGACGCAGTCGAGGCGACGCAGCGCGGCGTCTTCGCCTATCTCACCAAGCCGTTCGACCGGCAGCAGCTCGTTTCGACGATCGACCAGGCATCGCG
Source organism: Gammaproteobacteria bacterium (assembly GCA_035249885.1). Taxonomy (GTDB): domain Bacteria; phylum Pseudomonadota; class Gammaproteobacteria; order Steroidobacterales; family Rariloculaceae; genus FEN-1219. Next base: position 2,003 of record DATFFV010000503.1, read on the forward strand.
GCTGTTTCGCGGCCCGATGGAGCTCACGCCGGAAGGCGGCGAATGGCGCAAAGAGATCGTCTCGCACGGCTCCGCGATGGAAGGTCTGCTGCGCGAGGCGTGGAGCGTCTCCCAAACCGACGCGAGCGTCCTCATTCGCGGCGAGAGCGGTACCGGCAAAGAACTGTTGGCGCGCGCCATCCATCGCGCCAGCCGGCGCGCCCCGAAAGCCATGATTCCCGTCAACTGCACCGCCATCCCCGAGACTCTGTTCGAGGCCGAGCTCTTCGGTCACGAGAAGGGGTCGTTCACGGGAGCCACGCAGTCTCGCGAAGGCCTCATCCGTGCCGCGCATGAAGGAACGCTATTCCTCGACGAAATCGGCGACATGCCGCTGGCGTTCCAGGTGAAGTTGTTGCGCATGCTCCAGGAGAAGGAAATCCGCGCGGTCGGCTCGGTGAAGCCGTCGCCAGTCGACGTGCGAGTCATCTCGGCGACGCATCAAGATCTCGAGGCGGCGATCGCGGCGAAGACGTTTCGTCACGACCTCTATTACCGCCTCAACGTCGTCACGTTGGAAATCCCGCCGCTCGCGGCGCGACGCGAAGATATTCCGTTGCTCGCGGAGCATTTCCTAAAAACCGCGCGAGCCGAAGTGCAGAACCCGGCCGTCAACGTGCGCGGCTTTTCCAAGGAGGCGATCGAGGTCTTGATGGCCGCGAGCTGGCCCGGCAACGTGCGGCAGCTCCGCAACGTGATCGATCAATGCGTAGCGCTCGCGACGACGCCGGTCGTTCCGGCCAACATGGTCGAGCGGTCGCTGCGATCGAACGACAAGCCGCTGCTGTCGTTCGCGGCTGCCAGGGATCGGTTCGAGTTCGACTATCTCTCGCACCTGCTCGAGATGACGAGCGGCAACGTCGCGCAAGCGGCGCGGCTCGCGGACAGAAATCGCTCCGAGTTCTACAAGCTGCTGCGCCGCCATGCGCTCGAGCCGGAGCTATTTCGGCGTGGCGATCCGAGTGACGCGTGACCGCCCGTAGCAGGCCATGCTTCGTCCCAAGTCCATCGCGACGCTGATACTGATCGGCTTGTCGGTCACGTTGATGCCGCTGATCGCGGCCGTCGTCACCGCGGTGATGCAGGTCGACCGCCTCGCGGAAGTGAGCCGAACCGCAGTGCAGGAAGCCGAGGACATCACCTCGCAGAGCCGAAGACTGATCGAGAGCTTGACCGAGATGCGCCGCCCGTTCTTGCAGTATCAGGTCACGGGCGACCAGGATTTCTACGGGTTGTATCTCGAGCGCCGGGCCGAATTCGCCATATCGCTGCGCAACCTCGCTGACCGGCGATTAACCGGGCGCGGCCGCGCCCACCTCCTCGAGCTCGCGCGACGAGAGCAGGCTCTGTTCGAGTCGTTGACGAGACCGCCGCAGTGGCAGGGACCGGACTTTGCACGCCGGGACGCGGAGCGCGTCTGGGCGGAAGTCAACAACGCCGCGCAGGCCATGCTCGCCGAGAGCGATGCGTTGATCGACACGCACGTCACCGAGATGACGGGCCGAGCCGATGCGCTGCAGCGCTCGCTCGTGATTCAAGCGGCCGCCTTGATCCCCGGGACGATTCTCATCGCCGCGCTCTTTTTCAGGCTCGTCACGAGGCCGATGCGAGCGCTCGGCCGCGCAATTCGACGGCTCGGCGCGCACGAGTTCGCCGAACCGGTCCGCGTGCACGGCCC
>DATFFV010000504.1:0-7967 GCA_035249885.1 Gammaproteobacteria bacterium
TTGCACGACACCATGGATCAGCGCGTACGCCGCCACTTCGACGAGAGCATCGCGACCAAGCAAGCCGCGATCGTGCTCGCGCCCGTGATCGTCGACGCCGCGGCCCTCATGACTCGCAGCCTGCTCGAGGACGGCAAGATCTTGAGCTGCGGCAACGGCGGCTCGGCCGCCGACGCACAGCATTTCTCGAGCGAGCTGCTCAATCGCTTCGAGCTCGAGCGTCCGGGGCTGCCGGCCGTCGCGTTGACGACGGACAGCTCGACGCTCACGTCGATCGCCAACGACTACGCGTTCATCGAGATCTTCGCCAAGCAGGTGCGCGCGCTCGGCCAACCGGCCGACGTGCTGCTCGCGATCTCGACTTCGGGCAACTCGGAGAACGTCGTACGCGCGATTCACGCCGCGCACGAGCGCGGGCTACGCGTCGTGGCGCTCACGGGCCGCGACGGCGGCGCGATCGCGGGAGTGCTCGGCGATGCCGACGTCGAGATTCGCGTGCCCGCCGAGCGCACATGCAGAATCCAGGAGGTCCATCTCCTGATCATCCACTGTCTCTGCGATCTCATCGACGCCGAGCTCCTCGAACCCCGCTAGGCGGTGGCGTTCCGGACGCACGCTTCGAGTGCCTCTCCCCACACGGCTGAAGAGCGCTCCTGCGTGAGCGCCAACCCTGTGCTCCGCGCGCTCATCACACCCCTCCCGAGACACGCCGGAAGTGCATCCCTGCGGCTCGGCGCCGCACATCCCTGTGCGGCGACGGTCTGGGAGGGGTGTGATGAGCACGCGGAGCACGCCGCAACGCGTCAATGCCTACTTGACGACTTTGAGCTTCGCCTTGGCGGGCTTCTGCGGCGGCGCGGCCGGTGTGGGCGGGCCGCCAGCCGTGGGTGTCGGGGGCGTGGAATCCTCGTCGCTGAAGATCATGCCCTGCCCCGTCTCGCGCGCGTAAATGCCGAGCACGGCGCCGATGGGAATGACGAGCTCCTGCGTGACGCCGCCGAAACGCGCTCCGAACATCACGAAGTCGTTGCCGAGCGACAGAGAGAGTGTCGCCGCCGGGCTCACGTTGAGCACGATCTTGCCGTCCTGGACGTGCGCCTCCGGCACCCGCACACCGTCGCGCCGCGCGTCGACGACGAGATGCGGGGTGAAGCCGTTGTCCACCATCCACTCGTGCATCGCCCGCAGCAAATAGGGGCGCTGTTTGGTTGGCGGATTGGCTACTGCCGTAGCTCTCGCTCCTGATCCGTGAGGCTGCCCTGGAACGACGGCCGCGAGAAGACGTCGTCCATGTAGCGTTGGATGGGACGCGCAACCGCGAGCAGCTTGATGCCGAACGACGGCAGCCGCCAAAGGATCGGCGCGATCGTCGCGTCGACGAGCGAGAACTCGTCGCTCAAGAAGTACTTCTTGGCTGCGAAGATCTCGACGCTCGACAGGATGCTCTCCTCGAGCGCCTTCACCGCGCGCGTCGACGGCTTGCGCTCCAGGCTCGCCGCAATCTCGCCAGCCAGCGAGTACCAGTCGTGCTCGATGCGGAACAGCGCCAAGCGAAACTGGGCGCGGGTCACGGGGTCGACGGGCATGAGCGGCGGATGAGGGAAACGCTCGTCGAGATACTCGATGATGACGCGCGAGTCGTAGAGCACGAGATCGCGGTCGACGAGCGTGGGCACGCTGTTGTACGGGTTGAGGTCGAGGAGATCCTCGGGCAGGTTGCCGTCGTCGACGTCGACGATGTCGATCGTGATGCTCTTCTCCGCCAGCACGAGCCGAGTCCGATGACTCCACGGGTCGGTAGGCTTCGAAAACAACGTCATCACGGATCGACGGCTGGCAATGACCGTCATGTAATAGGGCTCCTTGGGCCGCGTAGAAAGCGGCGTTCCGGAAGTACTACTTCACGTCCTTCCAGATTTCTTTCTTGAGCATGAAGGCGATCAGGAGAAACACGAGCAGAAAACCGATCACGCGAATGCCGAGCTGTTGGCGCTGTCGCTTGATCGGCTCGCCGATGTAATCGAGAAAGTTGACGATGTCGCGCACGGCTTCGTCGAACGCCTCGGCGTCGAGCTCGCCGGGCGTAACCATCTCGAATCCCTCGAACACTTGGGCGTTACGCTCGTCGGTGTGGAACACGGCGCGCTGCGTGCCCTGCAGCTGCCACAACACGTGCGGCATGTTGGTGCCGGGCATGACCACGTTGTCGACGCCCGTCGGCTTGTCGGGCGCGACATAGAAGCTGCGCAAGTACGTGTAGATATAGTCCGTGCCGCGGCTGCGTGCGATCAACGACAGGTCGGGCGGCGCGACCGTGAACCACCGTGCCGCGTCGTCGGGACGCATGGCGATCTCCATGAGATCGAACGCTTGCTCGCCCGTGAACATGAGATTGTCATCGAGCTGCTGCTCGCTGAGCTGCAGGTCTTGGGCCAAGCGGTTGTAGCGTACGTACTTCGCGGAGTGGCAACCGAGGCAATAGTTGACGAAGTACTTCGCACCGCGCTGCAGCGACTTGGGGTCGGCGATATTGTTGTTCGCCTCGTCGAGCACGGGCTCGTGCTGGGCGAGCGCTGGACCCACGAGGCCACAGCCCAAGACGAAGGCGATGACGACGCTTCTCACCACGTAACCCTCGTCGGCACGGGCTTGGTTTTCTCGCGGACCGTGTAGAACGGCATCACCACGAAGAACGCGAAGTACAGAATCGTGAATGTCAACGACAGCCTCGCGACGAGCGTCGTGGGAGGTTGCAAGCCGAGATAGCCGAGCGCCACGAACGTGACCGCGAACGTCATGAGCGCGATCTTGTAGAACCCGCTGCGGTAACGGATCGATTTCACGCGGCAGCGATCGAGCCATGGCAGGAAGAACGGCAACAGCACCGCGAGACCCATGAGCGCGACGCCGATGCGCTCGTTCGGCACGGCGCGCAAGATGGCGTAGAACGGCGTGAAGTACCACACCGGCGCGATGTGCTCCGGCGTGCGCAACGGGTCCGCCGGCTCGAAATTGGCGTGCTCGAGGAAATACCCGCCCATGTCGGGCGCGAAGAACACGACGGCCGAGAACACGATCAAGAAGACGATGACGATCACGAGGTCCTTGCTCGTGTGGTACGGGTGGAACGCCACGCCGTCGATGGGCTTGCCGTTCGGACCCTTGTGCTCCTTGATCTCGATGCCGTCGGGGTTGTTCGACCCAACCTCGTGCAGCGCCATGATGTGGACGACGACGAGCAAGAGCAGCATGAGCGGTACCGCGATCACGTGAAACGCGAAGAAGCGGTTCAGAGTGATGTCGGAGATGTAGAAGTCGCCGCGAATCCACTCGGCGAGCTCGTCGCCTACCCACGGCACGGAGCCGAACAGCGTCACGATGACCTGCGCGCCCCAGTACGACATGTTGCCCCACGGCAGCAAATAGCCGAAGAACGCCTCGGCCATGAGCGCGAGGTAGATGAACATACCGATGATCCAGACGAGCTCGCGCGGCTTCTTGTACGAGCCGTAGAGCAGGCCGCGGAACATGTGCAGATAGACGACGATGAAGAACGCCGACGCCCCCGTCGAGTGCAGATAGCGGATGAGCCATCCCCAATCGACGTCGCGCATGATGTACTCGACCGAGCCGAACGCCTCCGCGGCCGACGGCTTGTAGTTCATCGTGAGGAAGATGCCCGTCACGAGCTGGAGCACGAGCACGAACGTGGCGATGACGCCGAAGCCGTACCAGACGTTGAAGTTCTTCGACGCGTAGTACTCGGTCGCGTGCTCCTTGATGAGCTTCGTCATCGGGAACCGCTCGTCGATCCACGCGCCGAGGGCGGAGAGACCGCGGCCTAGCCGATCGAAGACATCAGCTTCGGTGCTCGCCATCTATGAGCTCCCTGTATCGGAGCCGATGAGAATCGTGTTGTCGTTGATGTAACGGTGGGGCGGCACGAGCAGGTTCGTGGGCGCAGGGACCCCCCTGAACACGCGCCCCGCGAGGTCGAATTTCGAGCCGTGGCACGGGCAGAAGAAGCCGCCGGGCCACTCGGGACCGAGGTCGGCGGGTGCCACCTCGAAACGCGGAGACGGCGCGCAGCCGAAGTGCGTGCAGACGCCCTCGACGACGAGCACCTCGGGCCTGATGCTGCGATGCTCGTTCTTCGCATAGCCCGGCTGTTGATCTTCCTCGGAGGTCGGATCGTCTAGCAATGCGGCGTCCTTGCCGAGCGTGGCGAGCATCTCCGGCGTGCGGTGCAGGACGTAGATCACGCGGCCGCGCCACTCGACCCTGAGCAATGCGCCGAGCTCGAGCTTGCTGATGTCCACCGTGACAGGCGCGCCGAGCGCTTGGGCCCGCGCGCTCGGCCTGAAGGATGCGACGAACGGCACCGCCGTCGCGATCGCGCCGGCGCCGCCAGTGACGACCGTGGCCACGGTCAAGAAGTGTCGCCGAGTGAATCCGCCGCTTTCAGCCACGCATCACCCCTCGGCCGGCAAGGCCAAGCATCAGGAAGTCTCCCACTTCTGCCACATTTGAGTTTAAAGCTCCGCGCCGGTGTCGCACGCGATCCTTTCGTACGCCGCGCAGCGGTCTCGAGACGGCCGGCATTATACACAGCGCGGAAACGGCTTGGCCACCGACGCGGGCAGGGACGCGGGCATGGATGCCCGCGGTAGAGCAACGCAGCGAGGGCATGGATGCCCGAGGTAGAGCAACGCAGGAGCAGTTGCCGAGAGCAGTTGCCGAAGGAGCCGCGAGTGACCTGCTAGACTGCCACGATGTCGCCCGTGTGGAAGGTCACCGCCTTCGTTGCGCAATCGGTGGCGCTCGGGTTGGCCGTGGCGTTCGTCGCCGTGCTCATCGAGCCCGACCTCATCAATCGCGCCGCACCGGCCAATTCCAGCCCGGCGAGCTACGCACAAGCCGTCGCGGCGAGCGCGCCCGCGGTCGTCATCGTCTACGCCGACACGGTGAGCCCGGTGCCGAACGCGTTGGGGCGCAGGGTGCGCGGTCGTGAGCTCGGCTCCGGCGTCATCATCGACCGCGATGGCCATATCGTCACGAACTATCACGTCATCGAGGGCGCCGACGAAATCGGTGTGCAGCTCGCCGACGGCCGCGTCGCGATCCCGGAGCTCGTCGGCACGGACCCCGACACCGAGCTCGCGCTGCTGCGCATCGATTTGCCTAACCTGCCTGACATCCGGCTCGGGCGCTCCGATACGCTCGAGGTCGGAGAGATCGTGCTCGCCATCGGCAACTCGCTGGGACTCACCCAAACCGTGACGATGGGCATCGTGAGCGCAACCGGGCGCGGGCAGCTCGGCGTCACGGCCTTCGAGGATTTTATTCAGACCGACGCGGCCATCAACGTGGGTAATTCGGGTGGCGCGCTCGTCAATGCGCGCGGCGAGCTCGTCGGCATCAATACGGCCGTCATCAGCACAGCGCCCGAGGCGATGCCCGAGGGTCTCGGCTTCGCGATCCCCGTCAATCTCGTGCGCGGCGTCATGCGGCAGCTCATCGCCAACGGCCGCGTGATCCGGGGCTATCTCGGCGTCGACGACGCCCGCGAGCTGCCGGCCGCGCAAGCGCGGATACTCGGCATCGAGGGGTCCGCGGTGCTCATCACGAAGGTCAGCGGCCCGGCCGAGGCCGCTGGCCTGCGTCCCGGCGACGTGCTCACGCACCTGAACGGCGAGCGCATCTTCACGCGCCAACAGGCTACGAATCTCGTGGCGAGCACGCAGCCCGGCGGCCGCCTCCGCATCCGCGTGACGCGGCCCAGCGGCTCAAGCGTCGAGACCGTGGAAACCGAAGCCGTGCTCGAGGAAGCGCCCCCGGGAACCCGACGGCTAACGCGGGAGTAGATTTCCCCCGCGCGTGCGGGGAGATCTACGGCAGGAGTAAAGAGGTGCCGGGTTTACGGTTTCGGTTCGCGAGACAGGCACCCAAGCGGCATCGCCCCCGCGAACCGAAACCGTAAACCCGGCACCTCCTAGGCGACGCGGCGGATTTCGGCGCCGAGTCGGCCGAGCTTGGTTTCGATGCGCTCGTAGCCGCGATCGACGTGGTAGATGCGGTCGACGAGCGTCGTGCCCTCGGCCTTGAGCCCCGCGAGCACGAGCGACGCCGACGCGCGCAAGTCCGTCGCCATGACGGGCGCGCCCGTGAGCCGTTCGACGCCGCGCGCGATGACGGTGTTGCCCTGGATCGAGAGGTTCGCACCGAGCCGCTGCAGCTCGAGCACGTGCTGGAAGCGATTCTCGAAGATCGTCTCCGTGATGGTGGCCGTGCCCTCGGCCACGGCGTTCAAGGCGCAGAATTGCGCCTGCATGTCCGTCGGGAACGCCGGATAGGGCGCGGTCTTGATGTCGACGGCCTTCGGGCGGCGGCCGCGCATGTCGAGCTCGACCCAATCGGCGCCGCGCGCGATAGCGGCCCCGGCTTCGGCGAGCTTTTGCAGCACGGCGTCGAGATGCTGCGGCTCGGTGCGCGTGATCTTGACGCGCCCGCCAGTGATCGCGCCCGCGACGAGGTAGGTACCGCTCTCGATGCGGTCCGGCATGACGTCGTGCGCGACGCCGTGCAAGGCCGTCACTCCTTGTATATGGATGGTGTCGGAGCCCGCACCTTCGATCTTGGCGCCCATGGCCGTGAGAAACGCCGCGAGCTCGCCGATCTCGGGCTCGCGCGCCGCGTTCTCGATGACGGTCTCACCGACGGCGCACGCGGCCGCCATCATGAGGTTCTCGGTGCCCGTTACCGTCACGGTGTCGAGCACGAGCCGCGCACCTTTGAGCTTCGGGGCGCGCGCCCGAATGTAACCGTTGTCGATCTCGATCGAGGCGCCCATGGCGCGCAACCCCGCGACGTGCAGGTTCACGGGCCGTGCGCCGATCGCGCAGCCGCCGGGCAGCGACACGTCGGCACGCCCGTAGCGGCTGAGCAGCGGCCCGAGCACGAGAATCGACGCCCGCATCGTCTTCACGAGCTCGTAGGGCGCGATGTACTCGTTGACGCCCGAGACGTCGACGTCGACGCGGCCGTCGTCGCGATGCTCGGCGCTGACGCCCATGCGGCGCAGGAGCTTGAGCATCGTGGCGATGTCATTGAGCCGCGGCACGTTACCTACGGCGACGGGGCCGTCGGCGAGCAACGTGGCCGCGAGAATCGGCAATGCGGCGTTCTTCGCGCCCGAGATCCGCACCTCGCCGTCGAGGGCCTTGCCGCCGACGATCGCCAGCTTGTCCACGAGGCGCCTACCCGGCCGCGCGCGTCACGACGAGCGCCCTTGCCACTCTTCGGGAGTGAAGGTCTTGACGGCCAACGCGTGAATCTCGCGCCCGACGCGCGTACCGAGCGTCGCATAGACGAGCTGGTGCCGCTTCAAGCTGCGCAACCCCGCGAACGTGGCGCAAACGACCGTGGCCTCGTAATGGCCTTGGCCGTCCGTGTGCACCTGCGCCTTCGCGCCGGGCAGATTCTGCTCGATCAAAGCGGCAATGTCGCGCGGATCCATGGGCGAAGAAACCGATTGCGGGAAGCGTAGTCTAGCCCAAGGCGTAAGCCGCGGGCGGTGGTGCGTCGCGTACAATCGGTCCGATGCGCAACACGGTCGTCATGATGGTCCTCGCCCTGCTCGCCGCGGCGACCGGCTTGCTGCGCTGGCAACGCGAAACGCCGAGCGCCGCGCCGGCCGTCGACGAGGGCGCGAGCCCGCTCGGTTACTACGTGCACGGCGCGCGCGTGCTCGGCACGGACGAGCAGGGTCGCGTGGCCTATCGCGTCTTCGCCGCGCGACTCGACGAGCTGCCCGACGAGCAGCGCTTGAGGCTCGAAACCGCGAGCGTCGAGTATCACCCCGTGGGCGAGACGGCCTGGACCATGTCGGCCGCAAGCGCGACGGCGCCCAAGGACGTCTCCGAGGTCGATTTCGTCGGCGACGTCGAGCTCAAAAGCTCGCCGGACGA
>DATFFV010000505.1:0-2105 GCA_035249885.1 Gammaproteobacteria bacterium
GTTGCGCTGGTCATTCTCGCCGCGCTCTGCGGGCGCGCCGTCTTCCGATGGCGCACCGGAAGTGAGCGGCTGCGTCGAGTTTCTCTGTAGGAGGTAAAGCCATGCGTCGATCGATTTTCGCGCTCGTGGGCGCGGTGGTGCTTTCCGCCGGCGTCGTGTCCGCGGCAGAGCTTGGACCGCAAGTCGGGGCCAAGTTCCCGCATGATCTGGCGGCTCCCGATCAGGCAGGTAAACCGCAAACGCTTCAGTCGGTCATGGGCGGGACCGGCGTCGCGATCTTCTTCGTGCGCTCCGCCGATTGGTGCCCGTTCTGCATGGGACAGCTCGTCGATGCGAATCGCCATCTGGCGCGTTTTCGCGCGCTCGGGCTCAACGTCGTTTCCGTCAGCGTCGACGAGGTCGAGAAGATCGCCGCGTTCGCGGCGGCGCAGAAGATCGAGTACCCGATGCTGGCCGATCCCACGGGCGCCATCAATCTGAGTCTCGGCATTCGCGACGAGCAGTATCCCGTCGGCAGCGCCCAGTTCGGCGTGCCGCGGCCGACGCTCTACGTCGTCGATCGAAGCGGCACGATTCGCTTGCGCTACATGGAGCCGACCTATCGCACCCGCCCGAATCTCGAGGCCGTGCTGCGCGACGCGGCCGCGCTCGGACTCTAGGCAGGACGGACGCCATGAAGGGCGTCAGTAGGGGCGGATAGGCTGCGTCACTCCCGCGGGCTGACGGTCGAGATGTCGATCAAGGGATTCGACGCCAACGTGCCGTCGGCCTTGAGCGGCGGGTAAGGGCGGCCGAGCTGCCGGCAGCGTTCCGCGATATCGGGATACGACCACTCGAACAGCGTGCGCTCGCGCTCTTCGGGCGTGAGCCGCGAGCGCTCGTAGAACCCCGCTTTGATCCGTTGCCGCTCGGCCTCGGCGAGGATGACGCCCACCGCCACCGAGACGTTGAGTGACGTGCCGAGCCCGTGCATCGGAATCGCGATGTGCTCGTCGGCCGCCGCGATGGCTGCGTCGCTCAAGCCGACGAGCTCCGCGCCGACCATGATCGCCACCTTCGCCGTGTAATCCACGTCGCGATAGTCGCGCGTCTTGTCGCCGCCATGCGCCGCCACGAGCCGCCAGCCTTCGGCGCGGAGCGCCGCGAGCGCGGCCTTCGTCGAGCGATGCAGCGTCACCCCCACCCAGTGCTTCGTGCCGCCCGCGATCATGTGATGGCGGCGCAGCGAGTCGCCCGCCGAGATCGTATGCAAGCGTTGGATGCCGACCGCGTCGGCCGTACGAATGATTGCGGAAAAGTTGTGCGACTTGTTCACGGCGTCCATGAACACCGTGAGGTCGGGTTGCCGACGCTCGAGGGCGCGCTGGAGCTTGGCGAATCGCTCGGGTGTCATCGGCCACCCTCCTGGCAGCACGGGGGCAGGTATCGTAGCAGGCGAGGTGCGGACCTAGAATAGAACGCCTTCGCAGGCGGGCACGTTATGTTTCAGGTCGAGATCGAAGTGGCGACGACCGGGCGCGGCACGTACGAGCTCACGGAGCGCGTGGCCGAGGCCGTGCGCGCGGCGCGCGTCGCCACGGGCCTGTGCCACGTGTTCACGACGCACACGAGCGCGTCGCTCATGATCTGCGAGAACGCGGATCCCGACGTGCGCCGCGACCTCGAGACGTTCATGAGCGACCTCGCGCCCGACGGCGACCCGCGGTTCGTGCACACGGCCGAGGGGCCCGACGACATGCCCGCGCACGTGCGCAGCGTGCTCACGACGTCCGATCTCACGATCCCGATTCGCAACGGCGCGCTCGCGCTCGGCACGTGGCAGGTCGTGTATCTCTGGGAGCATCGTCACCAAGGCCACCGGCGGCGCGTGCTCGTGACGATCGAGGGTTGAGCGTGCGCTAGGGCAGCTCGAGCGAGCTCCGCGAGATGGCGGCGACATCCGGCGTGCCCATCTGCTGCATGACGATGCGGAGCTCACGCTGGAGGATGTCGAGCACGCGCTCGACGCCCGGTTGGCCGAACGAGCCCAGGCCCCAGATGTAGGGCCGGCCGATGCCGACGGCCGAGGCACCCAGCGCGAGCGCTTTGAAGATATCGGTGCCGCG
>DATFFV010000506.1:0-2220 GCA_035249885.1 Gammaproteobacteria bacterium
CCGCATCGCGTTGCGCGGGAAGTCCTCGACGCAGCCGAGCACGGGGTCGTCGATGACCTCGTAGCTCTTCCAGCGCTCGAGCCCTGCGGCCGTGAACGGAAACGCGCTGTCGTCGCCGTTGCAGAACGTGTCGGTATCGAACGAGCGGCGCATCCATTCGTTGCGCCCGCACGGCTGCACCTCGAGCCCGGCCGGGCGGTAGATGCCGGAGAAATCGGGGTGCGAGGCGGTCTCGCGCGCGACGCAGCCGCTGCCGACGAGCAGGATGCCGGCACAGAGGAGAATCGTTCGCAGCACGGTGACGTCGCTCCCCAAACCCGGTTACGAGCGGGTCGAGGCATTTTTGCCCAGATTCGCACGCTGGGCAAACGCGACGGGGGCGCACTGTCGGGTCGTCGGCGCGCGAGCCTAAGCCGAACAGCTGGGTCGTGGCATAGCGCGCGCTCAGCGCTTCAGATCCAGCCCATCGCGCGCGCCAGCGTGCCGTACACGGCGCCGGCTTGAGCGATGAACAGGATCAGAGCCCAGACCTTCGCGGAGGCGAGCTTCTCGTTCATCGCATCCAGGCGGTCGCGCGCCTCATCGAATCCTTTGTCCACGCGCGCGCGCAGCTCGCGGACGTCCTGTTTGACGTCCACGAGATCCGAGCGGATGTGGCCCACGTCCGACTCGAGCCGCGCGATGCGCGCTTCCATTCCGTCCTCCGACGCCACCAATGCCATGCCTGCACTCGGATTCTAAACCGCACCACAAGTGCGAATTCAAGCAGTGCAGGGCGGGTTATGACAGCCGCATTTCCAGCCGTTGCGCGGGGAAATGCACGGCGTGACAGGTGCGCAGCGGGGGCGCGGTCAGGGGCCGTTGAACTTATCGACCTCGCCGACGGGGAAGCCGATCGGGAAATCGCATTCGTAGCAGCCCGGGTCGAGCGTCGGCTCGCGGTAGTGGTACATGAGCTCCCACATCGTGATGACGTTGGCGCGGATCCACTGATCGAACCAGCCGTAGTCGCTGAAGTCGTCCATCGTGACGGTCTTGAGGATCTCTTCGATACCTTTGCCCGCCACCATCTCCGCGAGCACGCGCTCCTTGAGCGCGACGAGGAAATCGCGCACGTAGAGGAACGACTGCTGCGTCGTGATGCCGCCGTGGCCGGGCACGACGATCTCGACGTCCTCCATGCGTCCCAAGTAGCCGAGCGCTCGGATCGAGTTATCGAGGTTGAGATCGCGCAGCTCGGGCATCGCGAGGCTCTTGCCCTCGCGCACGAAGTCGACGGCGATGAGCACCTTCTCGGCCGGGATGTGCACCTGGATCAAGTTGTCCGTGTGCGTGGCGCCCAGGTAGAACAGCACGACCTCGATGCCGCCGAGGTCGATCTGCATGCGGTCCTCGAACGTGATCTCGGGCACCACGGTGCGGCGTTTCTCGCGCACGATGTGTCCCTTCGCGTTGACGTGCGCTATCGCGCGCGCCGTGTCGCTGAACACCTCGAGCCCACAGATGTGCATCTCGTGGTCGTGACTCAGGACCGTGTACTTCACGGGCACGTCGAATCGTTTGGCCAGCTCGTCCTTGAGCCATTGCGTGCCGTTCGAGCCGCAGATCTGCCCGTCGATGACGGCGATGCCTTCCGAGCCCACGACGAACGCGCCGTTGGTCAAGCCGCCATAGCGGTAGACGTGCGGCGTGAGCTGGTCGATCGTCATGGGCGGCAAGTTGCGCTGCGCGGCCGCGTGCCCGCCGGCGAACAGAAGGACGAACGCGAGCGATGCTCGCAGGTATGGAGTCGCGCTCATTGAATCCCCCGTGTGTCGTTCAGGACGCGCCGTCGGGCTTCGTCAAATCGCAGTCGGCTTGTCGTGCGCAGAGGTCACGCAGTCGCGCGGCCGTGTCTTCGAAGACCTCGATCGTCGTGCCGCGGCTATGGCCGCCGGCCTTGCCGAGCGCCGCGTCGACGGGCGTCATGCCGCCGCGCTCGGCGACGTCGATTTTTGCGCCGCGCTCCACGAGGAAGTCGACGACGTCGTTCCAGCCCCAGAACGCGGCGCCGAACAGCGCCGTGCGGCCGGGGCTGCGGGCACCGGCTCGGCCGGAGAGCGTGCGGGCGTGGATGTCTGCGCCGGCGTCGAGCAGCAGGTCCAGTGCCGCGATGGAGTTTTCCTCGGTGTCGGGCGCCAGGTAATGCGGGATCCCGGGGCCGTAGCCGCGCGGGTCGCA
>DATFFV010000507.1:0-2093 GCA_035249885.1 Gammaproteobacteria bacterium
CGTGGCGCTGCTCCCGAACGAGGCCGTGCTCACGCCCGGCATCGAGGTGGCGGCCGGCCAAGCGACGGCCGCGTTCGCGCCCGGCGAGAGCGTCGTGCAATGGGAGTCGCGTCTACCGACGGCCGCGGCGCTGAGCCTCACGGCGCCGGCTGCGGCCGCGTGGGCCGAGAGCTGGCAGTTCGCCGTGGGCTACATCTGGCACGCCGAGTACGCGGGACTGCCCGAGACGGTCTCCGAGAATCCCGATACGTCGTTCCACGTGGCCGAGTACTACCCGCGCCCCGGCGAGACGCTCGCCGTGACCCTCACGCGGCCCGAGGCCGCGAGCGGCGACACGATCGCGATCGACAACGTCGACTACACGCGCGACGCGGGCCCGCGCGCTTCGCGCGCGACGCTGGAGCTCCGCTATCGCAGCACGCGCGGCGACGAGCACGTCATTACGCTGCCCGAGGGCGCCGAGCTCGAAGGCGTTACGATCGACGGCGACACCGTGCCGCTGATGCTCGACGGCCGCGCGCTCGGCCTGCCCGTGACGCCCGGCGAGCACGACGCCGAGATTTCCTGGCGCGAGAATGCCGGCGTCGGTCTCAGCACGCCGATACCCGCTGTCGACTTGGGCGGCGGCGCCACCAATCTCACGGTGACGTTGAACCTACCCGCCGATCGCTGGACACTGTTCACGTTCGGCCCGACGCTCGGCCCGGCCGTGCTCTACTGGCCCGAGCTGTTGGCGCTCATCGTCGGCGCGCTCGCGCTCGGCCGCTTGCCGTTGAAACCGCTGCGCACGCACGAGTGGCTGTTGCTTGGCTTCGGCCTCTCGACGTTCGCGTGGCCCGTGTTGCTGCTGTTCGCGGTGTGGGCGCTCGCGCTCGCGTGGCGCGGCAGCCGTGAGCTCGCGTGGTCCGACGTCAAGTTCAACGCGCTGCAACTGGGTTTGGGCGCGCTCACGGTCATAGCGCTCGTCGCCCTCGTCGGCGCGATCCCCACGGGCCTGCTCGGCCGGCCCGACATGCAGATCGTCTCGCCCGTGAGCTACGGCGATCTCGCCTGGTTCGCCGACCGCACGACCGCCGCGACGCCGAGCGCGGGCGCGATCTCGGTGTCGCTGTGGTTCTACCGTGCGGCCATGCTGGCCTGGGCGCTGTGGCTGTCGCTCGCGCTCGTGCGCTGGCTGCCCTGGGCCTGGCGGTCGTTCAGCCATGGCGGCTCGTGGCGCAGCACGCCCAAGCCGCCCAGGCCTACGAAGTCCGCACAACCGGCGCAGAATTAGCTGCGCGAATTTCGGCGGCACGGACGCGAACGGTTGACGACAATGGCGCGCATGGAACAGACACAACTACCGCTCGACCAGGAGACTTGCTACGCCGCGCTCCTCGGTCGCGATGCCGAATACGACGGCACCTTCTACGTCGGCGTACGAACCACCGGAATCTTCTGCCGGCCGACGTGCCCCGCGCGCAAGCCGAAGCGCGAGAACTGCGAGTTCTTCGCCGACGCGCAGTCCGCGTTGCTCGCGTCCTATCGGCCATGCGCGCGCTGCCGGCCGCTCTCGCATCCCGACGAGACCTCGGACGTCGTGCGCCGGCTCGTCGCGGCCGTCGAGGCCGACCCCACGAAGCGCTGGCGCGACGCCGACTTCGACGCGCTCGCCATGCACGCTTCGACGGCGCGGCGCCAGTTCCAGAAGCGCTTCGGCATGACGTTCGTCGAGTACGCACGCGCGCGCCGGCTCGGCTCGGCGTTCAAGGCCATCCGCAATGGCGAGCGCGTCATCGACGCGCAGCTCGATGCGGGCTTCGAATCCGGCAGCGGTTTTCGTGACGCCTTTGCGCGGATCATGGGCGCGCCGCCGCGTAGTCGCGAGACGCGCGCGCTGTTCGCGGCGTGGCTCGACACGCCGCTCGGCCCGATGACGGCCGTCGCCGACGAGAGCGCGCTGCACTTGCTCGAGTTCGTCGACCGCCGCGGGCTCGAGCGCGAGATCGAGCGGCTGCGCCGGCGGCAGAAGGCCGGCATCGCGCCGGGCCGGACGACGCCGATCGCACAGATCGAACGGGAGCTCGACGCCTACTTCGCGGGCCGTTCGCTCA
>DATFFV010000508.1:0-4446 GCA_035249885.1 Gammaproteobacteria bacterium
CGCCGAGGCTTCGCTCGGCGCGCAGCTCGATCGTGGCACCCATCTCGCGCAGGATCGTGAGCAAGCCGGTGCGCGTCGGATTGACGCCGACGTTCTCGATCGTCAAGCCGTCGGGCGCGCCAAGGCAGCCCGCGACAAGAAAAAAGGCCGCCGACGAGAAGTCGGCCGGCACTCGAATGTCGCCGCCGCGCAGCGTGACGGGCCCTTCGAGCTTCACGGTATGGCCGTGGCCCTCCGAGGACAGCTCGAGCTTCGCGCCCATGGTCTCGAGCATGCGCTCCGTGTGGTCGCGGCTCGGCCCCGGCGAGCGTACCGTCGTCGTGCCGCGCGACTCGAGCGCCGCGAGCAACAGCGCCGACTTGACCTGCGCGCTCGCGATCGGCAATGAGTAGTCGATACCGTGTAGGCGCGCGCCGCCGCGAATTTTCACCGGTGGCTTGCCGCCGGCGCTCGTCTCGATGCGCGCGCCCATCTCGCGCAGCGGCGCGGCGACGCGCTCCATGGGACGCTGACGCAGCGAGGCGTCGCCCGTGAGCTCGCTGTCGAACGGTTGGCCTGCGAGCAAGCCCATGAACAAGCGAATGGCCGTGCCCGAGTTACCGAGGTCGAGCGTCTTCGTGGACCGGCACAGGCCCCGCATGCCGACACCGCGGATGCGCACGCGGCTGTCGGCGGTGCGGGCGATGTCGACGCCCATGGCTGCTAGCGCGGCTTGGGTGGCGAGGCAGTCCTCGCTCGCGAGGAAGCCGTGCACCGTCGTTGCGCCTTCGGCGACGGCGCCGAGCATGAGCGCGCGATGCGAGATCGATTTATCACCGGGCACGGTGATTCGGCCGCCCACTTGCCGCGCGGGTAATGCACGAAAGCGATTCGGGTACGGAGTCAACGAACGCTCGCTAGAGCACGGCCTTGGGAAACGCGCCGAGCACTTTGAACAGCGATGCCTTGGTCTTCATCTCGTCGAGCGCGTTACGCACCGGCGCGTCCTCGGCATGGCCGTCGAGGTCGAGGAAGAACACGTAGTGCCACTTGCGTTTGCGCGACGGCCGCGACTCGATGCGCGTCATGCTGACGCGGTGCTTCGATAACGGCGCAAGCAACTGGAGCAGCACACCCGGCTCGTCGGTCTCGCGCGCCGAGACGAGCACCGAGGTCTTGTCATTGCCGCTCGGCGGGAACAGCTTGCGCCCGACGACGACGAACCGCGTCGTGTTGTCGTCGCGGTCCTCGACGGTGTGGAACAAGATATTGAGTCCGTA
Source organism: Gammaproteobacteria bacterium (assembly GCA_035249885.1). Lineage (GTDB taxonomy): Bacteria > Pseudomonadota > Gammaproteobacteria > Steroidobacterales > Rariloculaceae > FEN-1219. Next base: position 1,260 of record DATFFV010000508.1, read on the forward strand.
GACGCCGGCGGCGGCATCGCCCGCGAGCGCCGCCGTGCCCTCCTCGTCGCGCGCCCGGCGCGCGCCCTCGGCGTTGCTCGCCACGGGCACTTTCTCGACGTCGGGCAAATTTTGCGCGAGCCAGCCACGACACTGCGCCAGCGACTGCGGATGCGAGCACACGCGCTTGATGTCCTTCAAGTCCGTCACGCGACCCATGAGGTGCTGATGGATGCGCAGCTCGATCTCGCCGCAGATCTTGAGCGGCGACGTCAAGAACATGTCGAGCGTATGGATGTTGACCGTGCCTTCGCTCGAATTCTCGACGGGCGCCACCCCGAAATCGGCCGTGCCGCTCTCGACCTCTTGGAACACCTCGTCGATCGTGGGCACGGACAGCGCGTGCACGGAATGGCCGAAGTGCTTGAGCACGGCGGATTGCGTGAACGTGCCTTCCGGCCCCAAGTACGCCACCTTGAGCGGCTCCTCCTGGGCGAGACACGCGGACATGAGCTCGCGGAACAGCCGCACCATCTCCTCGTCGCGCAGCGGTCCCTTGTTGCGATCGACGACCCTGCGCAGCACTTGCGCTTCGCGCTCCGGACGGTAGAACTCCGCCGTGCGCTTCAAGCCTTTGACGATGCCGACCTCCTTCGCATAACGCGCGCGCTCGGCGATGAGGTCCTGGATGCGCTCGTCGACGGCGTCGATCTTGCCGCGCAGCGCAACGAGAGCGTCGTCGCCGCCGGGGGGCGCCGCACGCTTGGCCTTGGGCTTGCCCTTGCCTCCTATTTTGCGCGCGCGTTTGCTCATGGCCGCTCCTGAGGTCAGGCGTCGATGATCGGCAGCACGCGCACGGACAAGATGCCATCGATGCCGCGAATGCGTGCGAGCGTGGCGTCGTTCGCCGGCGCGTCGAGGTCGACGAGCGTATAGGACAGCTCCTCGCGCGAGTGATTGAGCATGTCGGCGATGTTGAGGTTCTGAGCCGCGAGCGCCATGAGAATCTGCGCCACCATGTTGGGCACGTTCTTGTGCGGAATCGCCACGCGGTGCGGCCGCGTGCGCTGCAGGACCGTCTCGGGAAAGTTGACCGAGCGCATCACGTTGCCGTTCTCGAGGAATTCGCGCACGTTGTCCACGACCATGACCGCGCAGTTCTCCTCGGCCTCGACCGTCGACGCTCCTAGGTGCGGCAGGCAGATGACCTTGGGATGATCGATCAGCTTGCGCGTCGGAAAGTCGGTCACGTAGGCGCGCAGCTTGCCCGAGTCGAGGGCAGCGACGGCGGCCTGCGAATCGACGATCGCGTCGCGCGAGAAGTTGAGAATGACCGAGCCGGGCCGCATGGCTTCGAGCCGCGCCGCGTTGACGAGGTTGTCGGTGTTCTTCGTGAGGGGCACGTGCACGGTCACGACGTCGGCGCGCGCGAACAGATCGTCGAGGTTGACGGCTTTTTGCACGCCCGACGACAGTTGCCACGCGTACTGCACCGTGATCGCGGGGTCGTAGCCCAGGACGTTCATGCCGAGCTTGAGCGCCGCGTTGGCGACCTCGACGCCGACGGCTCCGAGGCCGACGACGCCGAGCGTGCGCTTCGGTAGCTCGAAGCCCACGAACTGCTTCTTGCTGGCCTCGACGGCTTTGTCGAGCGCGTCGCCCGAACCGTTCAAGCCACGCACGTGCTCGAGCGCCTGCGGCAGGTTACGCGCGGCCATGAGCAGTCCCGCAAGCACGAGCTCCTTTACGGCGTTGGCGTTGGCGCCGGGCGTGTTGAACACGGGCACGCCGAGCTTGCTGAGGTTGGCGACCGGGATGTTGTTCGTGCCCGCACCCGCGCGGCCGACACAAAGAACCGAGTCGGCTACCGGCATGTCGTGCATCTTGAACGAGCGCAACAGGATTGCGTCGGGGCGCGCGAGCTCGGAAGCGACCTCGTAGCGGTCGCGCGGCAGCCGATCGAGCCCGGCCACGGCGATACTATTGAGCGTCTGAATTTTGAACATTGTCATTGGCGTCATCCGTGCCGCTTCGCGAAGTCGGCCATGAACGCGACGAGCGCGTCGACGCCGGCCTCGGGCATGGCGTTGTACAGGCTCGCGCGCATGCCGCCGACGACACGGTGACCCTTCAAGTTCGTGAGGCCGGCCGCCTTCGCTTCCTGCAAGAACGGCTTGTCGAGCTCCGGATTCGGCAGCGTGAACGGCACGTTCATCCACGAGCGGCAGGCCTTGTCGACGGGGTTTTTGTAGTAGCTCGACGAGTCGATCGCCGTGTAGAGCTTGGTGGCTTTGCGCTCGTTGAGCTTGCCCATCGCGGCGAGGCCCCCCTGCTCCGCGAGCCACTCGAACACGAGCCCCGCGAAGTACCACGCGAGCGTCGAAGGCGTGTTCCACATCGAATCGCTCTCGGCCATGGTCTTGTAGTTCATGACGCCCGGCGTCTCGCGACGCGCCTTGCCGAGCAGGTCCTCGCGCACGATGACGACGGCGACGCCCGCGGGCCCGATGTTCTTCTGCGCGCCCGCGTAGATCACGCCGAAGCGGCTCACGTCGATCGGCCGCGACAGCAGCGTCGACGACATGTCGGCAACGAGCGGCGCCCTCGAGACTTCGGGAATCGCATGGAACTCGACGCCGAACACGGTCTCGTTCGGCGTGTAGTGCAGATACGCCGCAGCGTCGGAGGTGCGCCAGGTCGTTTGATCGGGAATCGTCGTGAACTTCGATGCCTTGGCAGTAGCCGCGACGTTGACGCGAGCGTAACGCTCGGCCTCCTGCACGGCCTTCTCGCCCCAGTTGCCCGTGACCACGTAATCGACGACGGCGCCCGGCGGCGCGAGATTCATGGGCACGGCCGCGAATTGCAGCGTGGCCCCGCCTTGCAGGAACAGCACCTTGTAGTTCGCCGGCACACCGAGCAGTGCGCGCAGGTTGCGCTCGGACTGCGCCGCGAACTCGATGAAGTCCGTGCCGCGATGGCTGACCTCCATCACGGACATGCCGCTGCCGCGCCAATCGAGCAGCTCCGCTTGCGCACGTGCCAGGACCGGCTCCGGCAGCATCGCCGGACCCGGGCTGAAGTTGAATACACGCTTCATGACTCCGCCGGTTCGTCGCCCGTCATGGGCTCGACGCGAGAAATGCCGACGAGCCGGTCGGCTTCGTCGAGACGAATCAGGCGCACGCCCTGCGTGTTGCGGCCCATG
>DATFFV010000509.1:0-3259 GCA_035249885.1 Gammaproteobacteria bacterium
CCATTGCGAGAGCCCGGCCGTCCAGTCGGCGCCGCCCTGCGTCGCCGCGCCGCCGAGCTCGGCGGGCAAGTCTTGCGCGACGATCTCGCGCCCCGCGGCCGTCACCGTGAGCCGCCGGCAGACGTTGACGAGCTCGCGCACGTTGCCGGGCCAGTCGTAGTGCTGCAGCGCCTCGAGCGCGTCGGCGCTCAGGTTCTTCGCCGCGACGCCGAGCTCGTTCGCGGCCTGCTCGAGATAGAACCGCGACAACTCCTTGATGTCCTCGCGCCGCTGGCGCAGCGGCGGAATCTCGATGCGCATGACGTTCAAGCGATGGTAGAGATCCTCGCGGAACCGGCCCGTGGACGCGCCGTGCGCGAGATCCTGGTGTGTCGCGGCGATGACGCGCACGTCCACGCGGATCGGCGTTTGCCCGCCGACGCGGAAAAACTCGCTCTCGGCGAGCACGCGCAGAAGGCGCGTTTGCAGCGCGGGCGACATGTCGCCGATCTCGTCGAGGAACAGCGTGCCGCCGTTCGCTTGCTCGAAGCGCCCGATGCGTCGTTCGGTGGCGCCCGTGAACGCGCCCTTTTCGTGGCCGAAGAGCTCCGACTCGAGCAGCTCCGCGGCGATGGCAGACGTGTTGAGCGCGATGAACGGGCCGCTCGAGCGCGGCGAGTTGTCGTGGAGTGCGCGCGCGACGAGCTCCTTGCCCGTGCCTGATTCGCCTGTGATGAGCACGGTCATGCTCGAGCGCGATAGACGGCCGATAGCCTTGAAGACCTCCTGCATCGCCGGCGCCTGACCGATGATGCGCGGCACGGGCTTCGCGGCCGCGGTCTCGTTCGTGGCCCCCTTTCGCTGGCGCGCGGCGCGCGAGACGAGCTCCATGGCCTCGTCGATGTCGAACGGCTTCGGCAGGTATTCGAACGCGCCGCCCTGATACGCCGATACGGCACTGTCCAGATCGGAGTGTGCCGTGATGACGATGACCGGAATGTCGGGATCGCTGCGCCCGAGCCGCTCCATGAGCTCGAGCCCGCTCATGTCGGGCATGCGGATGTCCGTGATGAGCACGTCGGGCCGGCCGTGCGCGAGCGCCGTGAAGAATTCCTCGCCCGATTCGAACGCACGCGGAAACATGTGCGCTTGCTTCAAAGCCTGCTCGAGCACCCAGCGCACCGACTCGTCGTCGTCGACGATCCACACCGATAGGCCGGGCGTCGCCATCAGGAGCGCCCTCCGTTGACGACAGGCAACCGGATCAGGAACACCGTTCGCCCGGGCTCGCTCGTGAACTCGATGAGGCCGCCGTTGCGGCTCACGAGATCCTGCGCGATCGTCAACCCCAAGCCCGTGCCCATCGGGCGGCCCGTCACGAGCGGATAGAAGATCGTGTCCTTGAGCTCCTCGGGAATCCCGGGGCCGTTGTCCTCGACCTCGGCCGACAACACGAGCCGGTGCCGCTCACCGCCGACCGTGCAGTTGCTCAGCGCCCGCGTGCGGAAGACCAGTCGGCCGCGCTCGCCGAGCGCCTGCATCGCGTTGCGCGCGACGTTGAGGAACGCCTGGATCATCTGGTTACGATCGACCGTGATCGACGGCAGGCTCGGGTCGTAGTCGCGCACGAGGTCGATGCCCGGCGCCTTCTCGGCCTCGATGAGCTGCGCCACGTGCTCCGTGATGCGGTGCAGGTTGATCTCTTCGGGCCGCGATGCGCCGCCGGCACGCAGGATACCGTCGACGAGCGCGGCGAGGCGGTCGGCTTCCTCGATGATGACGCGCGTGTAGGCCTTCTGCTCGGGGTCCGGCAACTGGCGCTCGAGCAGTTGCGCGGCGCCGCGTAGTCCGCCGAGCGGGTTCTTCACCTCGTGGGCGAGCTGGCGAATGATGCGCCGGGATAACCGTTGCTGGGCCACGAGGTCCGCCTCGCGCTTGACGCGCAAGTCGCGTTCCCGGTCGAGCAGCTCGAGCACGACCATGCCCTCGGAGTCGAGCAGCGTCACGCGGCAGTCGAGGACGACCTCGTTCTCGCCGACGCGCGCCGAGAATTCGTGGAGGCTGAAGGCGAGCCCTGTCGCGAGCGCGCGCTGACAGAGCGCGACGAGCTCGGCGGAGGGGTGCACGACGTCGGCGAGCCCGCGGCCCACGAGCCGGCGCGAGCTCACGCCGAAGAGATGTTCCGCAGCGCCGTTGAGATACGCGACGACGAGCGCGTGATCGAGGACCACGATCGCGGTCGACAGCCCTTGGAGGATCGTGTCCGACGACAACGCGCGACGGCCGCGCCGCGCCGTGGTCGGCAGGTCGATGGGGCCCGACGGCGGGCCGAGCGCGCGCCGATCCGCGGACGCACTGGGAGCGAGTCGGCTAGCGGTCAGCCCGGCGGATTGGGATTCGGCGGCGGACTGGCGTTGTTCCGCGGGTTCGTGGGGCTCTGGATGCTCGTCTGTTGGACGAAGAAACTGCGCGGCTGCGAGCGCATGACTTCGGTGCCCGCCGTGTCGATCACGACGATCTGTAGCGCGTGCGCGCCACGGAACACGTCCGAGACCGTCGTACGCGGGCTCGCCGTGTTGAGGTTGCGACGCTGACCGTCGATCGCGACGTCGAAGCGGTGCCCCGGCTGCAACGGCGGCTGGAACTGCACCACGACGTTGAGCGTGCCGCCGATGTTCCAGAGCGTCTCCTGGTCTGACGGGCTCACGATCTCGATGCTCTCGTACGCCGGCGCCGTCGGATTCGGCGCGGCCGCGCTCGCCCCCGTGGGCGTCGGCACGGTCCCTCCGAAGCTCTGTGCACTCGCGAGCTCGATCTGCCGCGCGCCAGGCACCGGCCGATCGGAGAAGTGCACCGTGCCGTTCGCGTCGACCCACGTCCAGGCGGGCGCGCTGCTCGCTGTAGCAGCCGGCAGGGCGAACAATAGGATCAGCCACTTACGCATGCTCCAAGCTTAGCGCCAGCGGCGCTTTCTGCCAAACAGCGGGCGGGGTTCCTGAGAACCCCGCCACGCTTTGGATTTGACAGAACCGCTTTAACCCAAGCCTCCGACTCAGAGGCTGTAGTACATCTCGAACTCCACGGGGTGCGGCGTCATGGAGAAGCGAGTGATCTCCTGCTCCTTGAGCCCGATGTACGCATCGATCGTCGCGTCGTTGAGCACACCACCCGCTGTCAGGAAGCCACGATCCTTGTCGAGCGCTTCGAGCGACTGCGTCAGCGAGTACGAGACGGTCCGGATCAGCTTCTCCTCCTCGGGCGGGAGGTCGTAGAGATCCTT
>DATFFV010000510.1:0-2192 GCA_035249885.1 Gammaproteobacteria bacterium
CGCGCCGCGACGCGACGGCGGCTTCCTGCTGCTCCGCAAGCTGCTCGATCATGGCCGTGAGCTTCACGAGCTCGGCCGACGGCGGGGTGAGCGGCGTAGTGGGCTCCGCGTCCGCGGCTTCCGCAGCGGTCTCGGCCGCGAGCATGGCCTCGATGACGCGCTCGGAGGCGCCGGAGCTCTTCAGAGCGACGAGCGCGCGCGGCGAGACGTCGAAGCGCGGCGGGTTCGCCGCAATCACCGCGGCGATCGTCTCGTCGCTGAACTCCGCGGCGACCATCTCGAGCACCTCGGCGTTACCGACGCCCGCGGGCAGCTCGCTGTCCGGCAGCGGCAACTCCTGCGGCTCGGCGAGTGCTTCGGGCACGTCGGTTTGTGCGGCTGCGCCCAGCGAGCCGCACAAGAGTGCCAATAGAAGAAGGTGCCGCGGTGTCCCTGGCAACACGTCTCGGGTCCATGAGTGTCGAAGCCGCAATGCTAGCGGCGGCCCGGCGCCGCTCGCAACCGATCGACGCGTCGCCGTTCGGCGACTCACGCGCCCCAGTCAGGGTCGTTCGAGGAGCTTGAGCCACGCGTTGTTCGGCTATAATCGAGCCGTCAGCTGATACCGTCGATCGCTTAAGGTCGACGCCACTCGACCAACAAAAAGGGTGACAAAGCTATGGCCAAGTATTCCGGGGGATGCGAGCACGTTCATACGTCGTCGGACAAGGATCCGATCGACAACCACACCTGCCACTGCTCGGTCTGCAAGCGCGTCACGGGGCAACCCACGACGCACGTGGTTTTTTTCAAGCACGGCGACCTCAACGTCGACAATCTCGCCGGCCTGAAGCGGCAGCCGTTCAACGATCAGAATCCGAAGGGCCCGCTCGAGCTCTGTATGTGCTCGAAGTGCGGCAAGCCGATCATGCTCGACGACAAGCAGAAGCGCATTCGCGTGATCGTGCCGAACCTCATGGGCTACGACGCCAAGAATTTGGCTGCGACCTATCACGCGTTCTACGATCCGAAGACGGGTGTGCCGAAGCCGAACGACGGCCGCCCCGTGCACGAGGGCTTGCGTCCCGACTTCGTCTGGCCGGCCGGCGTACCGGCGTAACGACGGTCACGACTCGCCCCACGCCCGCGCGAGGGCGTGGGGTTTTCGCCGCTCTGGCGGAGGGACTATGCGCAACCGAATCGCGACCGCGACCTTCGTCGCGCTGTGCCTCGCGGCGTCCGCAGGCGTCCACGCACAGTCAGCGGCCGCGACCGGCGAATTGACGGCGCTCGACTACTTTCAGATTCAGCAGCTCGTGGCGCGGTACGCGGTCGCGATCGACACCTGCTCGAACAACGGCTACGACTACGCGGACCTATTCACGTCCGACGGCTCTTTCGTTCCGTCGTTCGAGGGCAGGCGCTTGGCTGCGATTCAGGGTCGCGAGCGGCTCGCAGAGGTGTCGGGCGGCGGGGCGCGCGGGTGCAAGAACGTGCCGTGGATCGAGCAAGGCGTGCGCCATATCTACACGAATCACATCATCACGCCGACGACCGACGGCGCCACGGGCACCGTCGACATGCTCATGATCGGCCTCGGCGGCGACCCCAACAAGATCGAGTACGACGGCCACTACGAGGACACCTACGTCCGCACGCCGCAGGGATGGCGCTTCAAACAGCGCGTGCACCACGCTCTGCTTCGAGAGGGGCAGCGCGTGAGCCCACCCCCGGCCGCGAACTAGCAGAGGCTCCGCCTCGCTGCCGTTCCGCGCTCGCCCACAGAGCATCGGCGCGCGACACACGGTCACCTTACTGAGCTTGAGTACCGCCACTTAACCGCCGGAGGCACCCCATGCGAACGAGAATCGCCGCGATCACCTTGAGCCTGCTCGTCTCCTCCACCGCGTTCGGCCAGGAGGGCTTGAGCTTTGCCGCCATCAGTGCGCGACACCCCGTCGTCAGGATGAGCGACGCCGAGCTCGCTAGGCTGCGGGCCGAAGGCGAGTGCCTCGCAGGCGTCAAGACGCTCAACGCCCTGCCGATGGACGAGTTTCAGCCGAACATCGAGTGGCTCAACATCCGCACGCAGGCGATGCTCGCGCTCGCGCGCCCGTGCGAGGTGCTCGCGATGCTCGAGGCCGCACACGACGCGCTCGCGACTTCCAACGCACCCGGCCTCAAGAACTGACGAGGACCCACTCATGGAACAA
>DATFFV010000511.1:0-3391 GCA_035249885.1 Gammaproteobacteria bacterium
TCGTCGACGCGGCACGGCGCAAGCTGCTCGCGGCACGCGAGCGGCGGGTTTGGCCGGGCCGTGACGAGAAGCTCATCGTCTCGTGGAACGGGCTCATGATCCTTGGGCTCGCGCGCGCCGCGCGCGTGCTCGACCGACCCGATCTCGCCGCAGCGGCCACGCGCGCCGTCGACTTCATTCGTGCGGAGCTCTGGTCGGACGGGCGCTTGAAGGCCACGTACAAAGACGGGCGCGCCCGCTTCGCGGGCTATCTCGACGATTACGCCAATCTCGCGCGCGGGTTGCTCGAGCTCTTGCAGTGCCGTTGGCGCGACGCCGATCTCACGTTCGCGCGCGAGCTCGTGGAGGTGCTGCTCGAGCGCTTCGAGGATCCGCGCGGCGGCTTCTTCTTCACGGCCGACGATCACGAGCGGCTCATCCACCGGCCGAAGCCGTTCGCCGACGAGGCCGTGCCCGCAGGCAACGGCGTCGCGGCCGTGACGCTCGTGGCGCTCGGCCATCTGCTCGGCGAGCAGCGCTATCTCGACGCCGCGGAGCGCACGGTCCGAGCGGCGCTCGCCGCCGCGGAACAGCACCCCGAGGCGTACGCGACGCTCTTGGCCGCGCTCGACGCGCTGCTCACGCCTCCCACGCTCGTCGTCGTGCGCGGCACGCCGGCCGAGCTCGCGCGCTGGGGACCTAAGATCCAGAAGACGGAGCGCCCGCAGCGGCTCGCGTTCGCGATTCCGAACGACGCGGTGCTGCCCGGCCTCCTCGCGCAACGCGCGCCGCGCGCGAAGGCAGTCGCGTATGTGTGTGCAGGGATGACGTGCCGCGCGCCGCTCGAGCTCGCGGAAGACGTCGAGCTCTAGTAGGCCGTATAGCTCCGGCCGCTCACGAGCGTGACCGGCCCGCCGTTCGGGCCCGCGAACTCGAGGGGCACGGACACGAGGGCGCCGTCGCGGTTGCGCTGCACGACGAAGTGCAGGTGTGGCCCCGTGGTGAACCCCGTGTTGCCCGAGTCGGCGAGGTACTCGCCGCGGCGCACTCGCTGACCCGGCACGACGCGAATCGTGTTCCAGTTCAAATGGACGTATAGCGCCATCGTGCCGTCGTCGTGCAGCACACGGACGACGTTGGCACGCGGCCCGTCTATGCGTAGGTTCGTGCCGCTCTCGAAGAAGTCGCTCGCAACCTCGATGACGATGCCTTCACGTGCCGCGAACACGTCGGTGCCGACATCCATGACGAAATCGACGGCGTGCTGGCTCGCGGGGTCGGTGTGCGTCGTCATCTCGGGGAACGTCTGCGACACGCGGATCGTGCTCGCGAGCGCGTACGGCAAGCGATAGGGCTGCGTCGGCCGGTGCTCGATGCCGGGCTCGCCGGGCAGGAATTCGAACTCCGTGTCGAAGCGCAGCGTCACGTCATCGGCGGCCTTGCCGACGACGATCAGCTCCTTCTCGCTGCGCGGCGGCAACACCTCGACTCCGCGGCGCGGCGTGCTCGCGGCGACGTTCTCGATCGCGTTGATCCGGAACGCGAGCTGCACGGGGCCGAAGTACGTGTTCTGCGCAACGAGCGCAATCCCTTCAGCCGTCGAGCGCTGGTAGATGCTGATCTCGGGCCGCACGAACCGCCGCTCGAGCTGCTGCTCTTCGTAGCGTTGCTCGCCGCCGGGCTGCCGATCGGTGTACACCCAGACGCCGTTCTCGTCCTGGAACCGATACACCTTCTGCGCATCGGCGGCGGGTGCAACGAGCAGACCCACCGAGAGCGCACAGGCAGCGAGTTTGACGAAAGACGGCGGTGCGGCGTCCATCGTCGGACTGTGCAGCAACCGCGCCACACAGCCAAGGGCTGTATTCACATAAACGACCGCTGCTCAGTTCAACGTCTGCCGCCGCCACTCGTACCCGTCGCGCACGAGCTCGTAGCTCGGCCAGTACTGCGGATCGAGCTTCATCGTGATGACTTCCGGGACGTCGTTGAACGTGATCGTGTTCAGGCGCACCGACTCCTTGTCGCCGAGCATCGTCACGACCCGGACGAAAGCGTCGAGATCGGGTGTCGGCTGACCGTCGACAGCGACGATGCGCCGGCCCGCGAAGAGTCCCGACCGGCTCGCGGGCGAGCCGAAGTTGAAAAAGCTCACGTAGACGCCGCCGGAGCCGATACCGCGCTGCACGGCCAGCTCGCGATGCGGCGCTTGCACCAGTGCGCCGGCCCACGAGACGACCCGCTCGATGCCGAGGCCGTCGAGCCTCGCCGTGGCGACCGTCCCAGTGACCTCCTGACCATTGCGCAGCACCGTGACCTCGACGGTCGGCTGCTGCGTCGCATTCTCGACCTGGCGGAACGTGTTGGCGAGCGCGCCGTCGATGGCGAGCAGGATGTCGCCCGAGCGGAAGAACCGGGAGGCCGACGAGTCGGCCACGGTCATCGCAACCGAAAGCACCTCGCGCCGCGCGGGATTGTGCGCCTCGTAACGCCGGATCCACTCTTCGGGCAGATCGGCCCTGCGCGCCGTCGCGAGCGGCAGCTGCGCCCACTCGACCTCGAGGGAGCGTAACGCCTCGTCGCGGCGCAGCTTGTCGAGCATGTCGACGATGACGTCGGCCTGGATGCCGAGATTGATCTGCGTGAGATCGCGCCCGCTCTGATAAGCGAAACTCGCCCACATGCCGAGCACACGGCCCTGGAAATCGACGATCGTGCCGTCGAACTCCGACGGGCCGTTGACGAGTGTCACGACGTCCAAGTTCGTGTCGCGGAACCGCAGCGTGCGCGACAGCGGGAACGCCGCGGCCGCGACGTTGGCCACCTCGCTCGACTGTGCCAGCAGCTTGAAGTCGGGGCCTAGGCCGACGACGGCGACATCGTCGCCGGGCACGATGACTTTCGGCAGGAAGGTCGCGGCCTTCACCGGAGTGCTGCCGATTAGCCTTTTATCATACGAGACGACGGCCAGGTTGTGCAGCGGATGGATGTACTCGACCCGCCCCGGGATCTCGAGCGTGCCCGCGAACGTCAGGCGCACGTCGCCCATGGCGACGGGCACGGTGTTGCGATCGACGACGACCCAGCCGCGCTCGGCGTCGGCGATGAGCCCCGTGCCGTAGTAGTAACGGTCGGCCACACCCGACACCGTGTAGGGCATGTCGAAATTCACGACCACGAGCGACGGCGTGATGGCCTGCACGTGCCGCTCGCCCTCGCGCGGGAACGTCGTGCCCTCGCTCGGCTCCGTGGGCTCGCGCGGCGGGCTCGGCGCGAGCGCCTGGCACGGCCACACGCCGAGCGCGTCGTCGCGGCGGCAGCGCTGCGCCGGAAACCAGCTGCGATCGTTGGTGATGAGCCGCTGCCGCTCGGTCTGCGGCTCGTCGAAGGTCACGAAGCGCACGGGCACCTG
>DATFFV010000512.1:0-7690 GCA_035249885.1 Gammaproteobacteria bacterium
GGCGCAAGGTGTGGCCATCGACGATTGGGCCGACGACAACTTCGATCACGACGGTCTCGACTTCGTCGGCGGCGGCAATCTCTGGGTGTACTCCGACCAACGGCCGATCGCGGCCGCGAGCATGCCGACGTTCGGCCGCGCACCGCGCTGGGGCTCGCAGTGGAAGGCGTTCGTCATGGAGAACGCCGACCGGTGGGTCAACTCGTATTTGCAGAAGACGACGCTGCCGTACGAGATCAACTACCTCGATCTGCACCCCACGGCGAAGGACCCCCTCGGCGACCCCGTCGTGCGCATCACGGCCGACCACCAGGACAACGAGAAGCGCCTCGCCGCCTTCGTTCAAGACAAGATGGAGCAGTGGTTCCTCGAAGCCGGCGCGATCGCGACGATACGGCAGCCGTTCGGCACGATGGGCGTCTCGACGCACGCGTACGGCGGCACGCGCATGGGCGACGATCGCGAGACCAACGTCGTCGACCGCTGGGGCTTCTGCCACGAGGTGCCGAACTTGGGCGTGCTCGGCGCCTCCGTCATGGGCACGAGCGGCGCGCACAACCCCACGCTCACGGCACAGGCGCTCGCGTGGCGCACGGCCGAACGCGTAGCCGCGAGCTGGTCGACGATCGCGGCGTGAGTGCCTCCTAAGCCGAGCGCGGGACGGTGCGTTCGGGCACCGGGAGCGGGCTCGGACCTGGCGAACGCAGGTGCAGGTCCCGCTGCGGATACGGCACTTTGACGCCGTGCTCCTTGAACTTCTCCCAGATGCGCAGCAACACGGCGCTCTTGATGTTTTGCACGCCGTTTTGCGCGTCGGCGATCCAAAAACGCAGCTGGAGCTTGAGCGCGCTGTCGCCGAACTCGATGAACAAGCACTTCGGTTCGGGATCCGTGAGCACGCGCTCAATCTCGCGCGCCGCTTCCTCGCAGAGGCCGATGGTCCGCTTCAGATCCGAGTCGTGGTGGACGCCGACGTCGACCTTGAGCCGTGTGCGGCTGTGCGTGTGCGTCCAGTTCTCCACGCGCTCGGAGATCAGCGTCTCGTTCGGGATCAAATGCTCGACGCCGTCGCGCGTCACGACCGAGACGTAACGGCCGCCCAATGTCGTCACCCAGCCGTAGGTGCCGGATACGGAGATGATGTCGCCGGGCTTGATCGACTTGTCGATGAGCAGGATGAGGCCGCTGATCAAGTTGCTGATGGTCTTCTGGAAGCCGAAGCCGATGCCGAGGCCGATCGCGCCGCCGACGACGGCGAGGGCCGTGAGGTCGATGCCGACACTGCTGATCGTGATGAGGATCGCGAGCGAGACGAGCACGATCTTGAGCGACTTCGTGAACAGCACCTGCACGGTGGGCGACAACGCGCTGCTCGTGCGAATACGCGACTCGATGAGCCCCGCGGCATACATCGCGCCCGACAGCAGCACGGCGAGCGCGAGCGTGGATTTGACGACGTCATAAGCCGAGATGCGCAGCTGGCCCACCTGGATCGCGGCCGACTCGAGCAGCGCCACGGCCGGGTCGAGCAGCCCGACGATGCTGAGCGCCGCGATCGACCACGCGACCCAGGCGAAGAGCTTCGCCCAGAGCGGGTTCGTGACGAGCTGCGACGCGAGGTAGATCGCGATCCACGCCGCGACCAGGGTGGCGAAGGTGCTCACGAGGGCGGACGGCTGGTCCATCGCTATCGCCGCGGAGAGGCCGAGCCACAGCAGCACGAGCCAAGAGAGCGGCAGCAACAACCGAGCGAGCAGTTGCGCGCCGCGACCCACGGTCGCGTGCGTCGTCAAGCGGTCGAGCAACGGCTGCGTGCGGCGGGCCAAAAGCGCTGCGACGGCGAAGGCGAATGCGACCAGCGCGAGTTGCGTCCCGGTGTCGACGACGAGGACGTTCGCGAGCAGCCAATCGACGGCGGTGTTCCAGACCGCCAGCCAACGCTCCGCAGACAATAGACTCTCCATTGCAACGGCTCCTTTCGGTAGGATGTAGGAGGAGTCTATCGGACCTGCCATAAGAAGGACGCACCATGAAAGGCCCCATTCGCCTCTGCATAGCTGCCCTTGGAATCCTTACGGTCGTGCTGACGGGCGCGTCGACGGCCGACATCGACCGCACAGCCGTCGATTTCGTGGCCCCCGAGGACATCAAGTTCGTGAGGAACGCCGCCGGCACCAACGAGCAGGCCGTGCTGTTCGGAGATCCGACGAAGCCCGGGCCGTACGTCATCCGACTGCGCTGGTTGCCCGGCAACATGAGCCGGCCGCACTTCCACTCGACGGACCGGTTCTTCATCGTGCTCGAAGGCACCTGGTGGCTCGGCACCGGCACGACGTTCGATCCGGACAGCACCGTTCCCGTGAAGGCGGGCACGTACGTTTATCACAAGGCCGGCGGCATCCACTACGACGGCGCGAAAGACGAGCCGGCGTTGATCCAAGTCTGGGGCATGGGTCCCATGACGACGATGCAGGCCGAACAGCAATGACCTGCGGGCAGAGCGTGCGCGGCGTTGCGGCGCTGCTCGTTGCGCTCGCGTGGCTCGGCACCGCACCCGCGCAATCCGCGGCTCAGGGCGCGAACCTTCGCGTGCTGTCCTCGAACGGCGTACACGCCGTGCTCGACGAGATCGTGCCGCAGTGCGAGCGGGCGATCGCGCGCAGCGTGACCATCGAGTACGGCACTTCGGCGTCGATCCGCCAGCGCGTGTCGGCCGGCGAAGCCGTGGACGTCGTGTTCGCGACCACGGAGGTCGCGGGCGAGCTCGCCGCTGCCGGCCACGTTGCCGCCGATTCGCGGAAAGCGCTGGGTCGTTCCGGCATCGGCATCGGTATTCGCGCGGGTGCGCGCCATCCCGACATCGCAACGCCTGCGGCGCTGAAGCAAACTCTGCTCGCCGCGAAGTCGGTGACGTACGCGCAGGACGGCGCGAGCCGTGTGCACATCGAGCGCATGTTCGAGCAGTTGGGGATTACGACCGAGATGAAGGCGAAGACGCTGCTCGAGCAGGGCTCGGTGCGCGCGGCGGCCAAGGTCGTCGCGGGCGAGGCCGAGCTCCTGTTCACGCTCGTCAGCGAGATCCTGCCCGTCGAAGGCATGGAGCTCGTCGGGCCGTTGCCCGCGGAGTTCCAGAGCTACGTGTCGTTCGCGGCGGCGCTCGGCGCGCGCACGACGAGTGGAGATGCGGCGCGCGCCCTCGTCGAGTGCGTTGCGGCGCCGGCTGCAGCCGCGACGTTCGCCGCCAAAGGAGTAGAACGATGACACGCATGTGCACCGCTCGGGCGAGCATCGTCGCCGCGAGCTTCGTCGCCGCGGCCGCCGCCTCGGCGCATCATTCGACGGCCCTCGTCTACGACCGCGAAGGCGCGCTCGTCGAAGCCGAGGGCGTGATCACCGAAGTCGCTTGGGTCAACCCGCACGTGCGTTTCAAGATGCGCGGCGCGGGCGCCGACGGCGTCGAGCGGCTCTGGGAGATCGAGACGAACTCCGTGAGCATCGTGAGCCGCTTCGGTCTCACGGCCGAGCTCGTGAGCGTCGGCAACCGCGTGCGCATCGCGGGCAACGGCGGGCGGCAGGCGGTGAACGTCATGTGGCTCACGAACATGCTGCTGCCGAACGGCAACGAGATCCTGTTCGGCGCGGCCGTGAGGCCGCGTTGGTCGCAGCAGACGATCGGTCGCGACATCCGCAGCGCCGTGGCCGCCGACTCCGAAGGCCTCGGCCTTTTCCGCGTCTGGACGAACGCCACGAGCCCGCCGGCCTTTTGGGGCCGCGATCTGCCGCTCACGGAAGCGGCCGTGGCCGTGCGCGCCGAGTACGACCCGCTGACGGACGATCCCACGATGAACTGCGCGCCCAAGGGCATGCCGTACATCATGGAGCAGCCGTATCCGATCGAGCTCGTCAGGGACGGCGACGACATCCTGCTCAAGATGGAGGAGTACGACACGGTGCGTCGCATCGCGATGGCGCGCGACGCGCCGGCTGGCGGCGCGCGCACGTTGCTCGGCACGTCGCGCGGACGATGGGAGGGCCAGGTGCTCGTCGTCACGACGACCGGCATCGGCTATCGCTGGTTCAACGGCACGGGCATTCCGCTCGGTCCCGACGCGGCGATCGAGGAGCGCTTCGAGCTCCGCCCCGACGGCAGCCGCCTCGAATACACGATGACCGTGACGGAGCCCGCGACGTTCTCGAGCCCCGTCACGCTGCGCAAGGCGTGGGAGTGGCGGCCCGGCGAGCGCGTCAACGCGTACGAGTGTGCGCGGTGAGAAATCGGGGTGGCGCTAGGCCGCGTCCGCCATGATTCGCCCGTCGTAGCGGTGCATCACGAGCGCTGCGCCGAACGACAGCGCCGCGCAGCCGATCATGTAGTACGCGGCCGTCGCCGCGACTCCCGTGTTTTGCGCGAGCAGCGCGGCGATCACGGGCGCGAGCCCGCTGAACAGCGTGAAGGCCAGGTTGTAGGACAGCGCCACGCCCGAGAAGCGGATGCGCGTGGGGAAGAGATCGGCCGAGATCGCGATCACGGTGCCCGCGCAGATCGAGCCGACGATACCCGCCAGCGCGAACAGCACCAGAAGATCGACGCTGCGGCTCTGTGCCGCCGCGAAGAATGGCCACGCGAGCACCACGAGCAGCGCCGTGCCGACGAGCGCCAACGGCTTGCGCGGTACGCGATCGCTGAGCCAGGCCACGAGCAAGAGCCCCGCGGACATGATCGCGAGCGCGACGGTTTGCGCCTCGCTCGCTTGCGCGGGCTCGTAGCCCATCGTCGCCGGCAGGAACGCGGGCATCGCGAACAGCAGGCCGTTGAAGCCCGCCGTCACGGCGAGGATCCCGACGCCGACGAGCACGGCGCGCGCATGCGTGCGCAGCAGCTCGGCGATCGGCACGGCCGACGCTTTTGCCGTCGAGCGAATACGCGCGAACTCCTTGCTTTCCTCGAGCGAGAGCCGCAGGAAGAAGCTGATCAACCCTAAGCCGCCGCCTACGAGGAAACCGATACGCCAGCCCCAGTCGCCGATTTCCTCGACGCTGAGCTGCTGGTGCACGACGACATTGAGCAGTGCGGCGAGCAAGACGCCCGAGTTGACGCAGAAGAACACGACGCCGACGGAGAAGCCCGAGCGCCGCGGCGCCGTTTCGACGACGTACGAAATCGCGCCCGGCAGCTCGCCGCCGAGACAAAAGCCCTGCACGACGCGCAGCACCACGAGCAGCGCCGAGGCCGCGACGCCCCACTGCGCATAGGTCGGCAGCAACCCGATGCACGCCGTGGCCGCGGACATCGCAAGAATCGTGATGATGAGCACGCGGCGCCGGCCGACGCGGTCGCCGATGTGGCTGAAGAAGAGGCCGCCGAGCGGCCGCGCGAAATAGCCGACGGCGAACACGCCGAACGAGGCGACGAGGGACACCATCGGGTCGTCGTTCGGAAAGAAGTTGGCGCCGATGTAGCGCGCGAACAGGCTGTAGACGACGAAATCGTAGAACTCGAGCGCGCCGCCCAAGCTCGCGAGGAGAATCACGCGCCAGTCCGCGCGCGAGATGGACGACGCCGACGGCATGAAATTCCCCCCTTTGGACGCGCTCGCGACGGCGAGACTCTAGCATTGCTTTTTCGCCACCGGTTTGGCAGTTTGCGGTGACGCGACTCGATTGGAGGATTTCGGCATGAACCATTCGTTGCGGCCACGGCTGGCCGTCGTGCTGGCGGGCGTGCTGCTTTCTGCCTGCCAACCGAGCACTGACGGCCAGGAGGCCACCAACGTGCCTGAATCGAGCGCCCCACCGAGCGCCGCGGCGGGTCCGAAGCTCGTGCCGTTGCCCGGAAAGGAGGGCGCGGTGCCTGCGATCACAGAAGTGACGACCGTGCGGCTCGCAACGACGGCGGGCGACGTCGTCATCGAAGTCTATCCCCAGGCTGCGCCGAATGCGGCGCAGCGGTTCGTCGAGCTCGCGCGCACCGGGTTCTTCGACGACACGCCCGTCTCGCGCGTCGTCGCGGGGTTCGTCGCACAGTTCGGCATCAACTGGCGCGCGCCGCACCGCGCGTGGGAGAACCGCATGTTTCGCGACGACCCCACGTTATTCGCGCTCGAGCGCGGGACGCTGGCGTTCGCCAAGGCCGGCGCCGACACGAACTCGACGCAGGTATTCATCAACTTTCGCGAGAACAACCGGCTCGCCGATCCGCAGTACAACTTCACGGTGTTCGGCAAGGTCGTGAGCGGCATGGACGTCGTCGATCGCTTCGCGCAGGTCGGCGATCCGAGCGATGGGCTCGATCAAGGCCGGCTATGGGCCGACGGCGGCGCCTATCTCGACTCGCTGGCCGTGAAGCCCACGATGATCGTGACCGCGACGGTCGTCGAGTAGCGTGCCATCCGCGCGGAGCGCGTTCGCGTCCGATGGCGGCGCCCACGGCCGTTGCTGCAGGCGCCAGCCGGTGCCCTCGATCGCGACTGCCCCGATATAGCCCGGCGTCGGCTTTAGCGTATACAGCGACCAACGCTTGGCCGGACCGTTAGCGTTCGAGGCTGCGTAAAGGTCTACGGGCGTGTCCACGTAATCCGTCGCCATGGGAACCGAAAAGCCGTTGAGCGGCGTCGCGAGACCCTCGCCGGAGGCTTTTAGGTAAGCCTCTTTCTTGGTCCAACACCCGAGGAACGCTTCGGCGCAGAGGTGGCTCGGGAGGGCGGCCAAGTGCTCGGCCTCTGCGGCCGAGAAGAACCCCCGCGCGATGGCGGCGAAATCGGTAGGCGCCCGCACATGCTCGAGATCGACACCGACCTCGGAGCCGGCGGTGATGGCGACGAGGGCAAAGCCGTTGGAATGAGAGAGGTTGAACTTGAGCCTGCCGTCGAATTCGGGACCGAGGGCGGGCTTCCCGAAATCGTTGTAGACGTAGGCTATTCGGCCGGGCCGCGCATCGAGATAACGCGCCACGAGGTCACGCAGCGCCCCGTGCGCCGCGATGAAGCGCCGCCGATCGTGCTCGAAGCGAAAACGTGCGGCCCGGTCGCGTTCGTCGCGCGCGAGGGTCGCGTAGAGGAGGGCCGACGTTTCCGACGTCACGTCCAGAACGACGCGCCAGACGTGCACCTCATCGGGCGCCAGTTGAAAAGACCGCGGCAGGAGCAGCGCGTGCGGCATGGCCAATGCCAGTCAGGTGTCGCCGCCGATCTCGATGGCCGGCGAGCAGTCGGTTATGCGCATCGCATCGGCCATTGCGACGACCACCTCACGCTCCCCGCCGAAGGCGTCCCTGGCATGCGCCGTGCGCACGTTGTCCACGAGCATGAGGTCGCCGGCCTGCCACCGCTCGCGTGCGGTGTTCACCTCATAAGCCTCGTTGATCGCTCGCACGATGTCCGCGCCGATCGGCTCGCCGTCGCCGAAGCGTGTGTTGAACGGCAGCCCATCCTCGCCGTAAACGTCCACGAGGTAATCGCGCACCTCCGCGTCGATCGTCCACTCGCTTAAGAACGCGATCTGGTTGAACCAGCACCGTTGACCCGTGAGCGGGTGATGCACGATGGCGCTGCGGCGCTGCCACGTGCGCAGCCCACCGTCCGGCCGCCACTCGAAACGGATCGCGTTGGCGCGACAGTAATCCTCGACGGCGCGGCGGTCGTCGGTACCGAACGCTTCGGCCAGAGAGGCCCCGATGTCGTCGTTGTAGTTG
>DATFFV010000513.1:0-7511 GCA_035249885.1 Gammaproteobacteria bacterium
TACGGCGAGCGGCAGCGACGCCCTCGCGCAGTACGCGCCGCCCGTCGCGCGCCGCTTCGCGGATCTCGACACGGTGCCCGACGAGTATCTCTTGTGGTTCCACCGGCTGCCGTGGGATCACCGCTTGGGCTCGGGAAGCACCCTCTGGGAAGAGCTCGTCGCGCACTACGATCGCGGCGTCGCCGAAGTCACGGCCATGCGGGCCGCTTGGGCGACGCTCGAGCCCAACGTCGACGCCGAGCGGTTCGCGAAGACGGCACGGCTGCTCGAGATTCAGGCGCGCGAGGCGCGCTGGTGGCGCGACGCGTGCATCGCCTATTTCAGATCGCGATCGGGTCTGCCGTTGCCGAGCGGCGTCGCCGAGCCCGAGCACGCGCTCGAGCACTACATGAATCTCCGCTTCCCGTATGCGCCCGGGCGATGAAACAACAGAGGCTGCGTAAGGAATCATGACGACACTGGATTGGATCGTAGTCGGCGTTTACTTCCTCGTGTTGCTGGCCGTCGTGCTCTTCGAGCTGCGCCGCCAAAAGACGGCGACCGACTACTTCCTCGCCGGGCGCAACGTGGGGTTCTTCGCGATCGGCGCGTCGATCTTCGCGTCGAACATCGGCTCCGAGCACATCGTGGGCCTCGCGGGGCAAGGCGCCTCGACGGGGCTCGCCGTGGCGCACTACGAGCTGCACGCCTGGATCGTCGTGCTGCTCGCGTGGGTGTTCGTGCCGTTCTACTACCAGGCCGGCGTGTTCACGATGCCGGAATTTCTCGAGCGGCGCTTCGGACCGCGGCCGCGCTGGATGCTCTCGCTCGTATCGCTGGCCGCGTACGTGCTCACGAAGGTCTCGGTCACGGTTTACGCGGGCGCGCTCGTGTTCAGCACGCTGCTGCCCGATACCTTTGGCAGCCCGCAGAACGCCTTCTGGTTCGGCGCCGTGATCACCGTCGTTCTCACGGGCCTGTACACCATCGCCGGCGGGCTGCGCGTGGTGCTCTACACCGACGCGGCCCAGGCGCTCGTCCTCATCTTGGGCTCGGCCGCGCTGACGTACTTCGGGCTCGAGGCGCTCGGCGGCTGGGGCGAGCTCAAAGCGTTCGCGAACGAAAATATCGCCGAATACGCGCTCTGGCGGCCGTTGTCGGATCCCGATTTCCCGTGGCTCGGAATCCTCATCGCGTCACCCGTCGTCGGCATCTGGTACTGGTGCACGGACCAGTACATCGTGCAGCGAACGCTCGCGGCAAAAGACCTGAAATCGGCGCGCCGCGGCGCGTTGTTCGGCGCGTTCCTGAAAGTGTGGCCCGTGCTGATCTTCCTCGTGCCGGGCTTGCTCGGCGCCGCGCTCGACGCGCGCGGCGCGCTCGCGATTCCGACGGGCCTGAACGGCGAGCGGCTCGCCGACCAAGTGTTCCCCACGATGGTCGCCACACTGCTGCCGGCCGGCTTGCGCGGGCTCGTGGTCGCAGCGCTCATGGCCGCGCTCATGAGCTCGTTATCGTCGCTGTTCAACTCGACGGCCACGCTGTTCACGGTCGACGTCTACGAGAAGCTCCGCCCCAACGCGAGTCAGGCGACGCTCGTGCACGTGGGGCGCCTCGCGACGCTCGTCGTCGTGGGGCTCGGGCTCCTGTGGATTCCCGTGATGCCGCTGATCTCGGGCGGCGGCCTTTATCAGTATCTCCAGAACGTGCAGAGCTACCTCGCGCCGCCGATCACGGCGGTCTTTCTGCTCGGCTTAATGAGCAGCCGCATCAACGCTCGCGGCGCGGCTCTTAGCCTCGGCCTCGGGTTCGTGCTCGGGTTCGGCAAGCTCGTCGTCCAGGCATTTTTCGGCACGGGCAAGATCGAGACTCCGGCGCTGCTCGCGGCAATCGGCGATTTCAATTTTCTCTATTTTTCGGGCGTGCTGTTCTTGATCTGCGTGACGACGTGCATCGTCGCATCCCGCGGCGGCGAGCCGCCCGACCGCGAAAAGATCAAGGGCCTCACGTTCGCCTCGCTCGATCGTACAGCCGTGCGCGCAAGCTGGGATTTCAAGGACGTCGTGACGACCGCCGTCATCTTGGCGCTCGTCGCCGCGCTGTATCTCTATTTCTCGTTCTGGATCGGCTAGGCCCTAGCCCGCGACCAGCTCCAGACGATCTCGGCGACGCCGACGAGCGCGAGGATCGCCCCGTAGAACGTCCACTGAATGTTGTTGACCATGAACCCCTGCATGATCGCCGCGGGCCCGATGCCTAGACCCTGCATGAACCAAACGGCGCCCATGCAAATCATGAGCAAGCCCACGAGCGTGTTGACGATCTTCATGAGGATGTCGAACACGTGCCTACTCCCCCGCGTTGATGTCGAAGACGCGTTGACCCTCGCCCGGCACGCCGTTGCGAATCTGCTCGTGCTGGACGGCGCGCTTAGGGATAGGCAAGCCCTTGGCTTTCGCCTCCGCGACTTGCCGCTCGTACACGCGCTCGCCGCTCAACGCGTTGGCAACGGCGCCGTTGCCCTCGTGGCACGAATACTCGAGCACCTCGTAGCCGGGGCGCGACGTGATCATGACGCGCAGCGTCCATGGGGCGGTGTATGCGACCGGGTCGTCGACTCTGGCGACGTACTCGATCATCTCGGGGTCGACACGCGTGAAGCGCTCGGTGAGCTTGAGGTGCTCACTGTTCGGCGGCCCGCCGCCGTTGACGCCGATGCTCGTCTTGTCGGTGAAGTTGGTCGTCTCGACGACGAGCGTATCGCCCTCGAAGCGGCCGCGCGCGCTGCCCATGTACTGGCGGATGCCGTCGTCGAGCACGGGCCGGCTGTCGAGCGGGATGATGCGCGTGTCGTGGATCATCTCGTAGCTGATCGCCACGGCGTTCGGATTCTGCGTGATGCGCAGCCCGTTGCCGTAGATGACGGGCAGCAACGATCCGAGCACGCCGCGCGTGATGCAGCGGTCGTAGAGCGAGAAGTCGTCGAGGCCGTCGAACGGCCCGGGCCCGAACGTGCCCGGCGTGCGCTTCGCGGCGAGCGCCTGCCCCGCGGGCGTCAGCGCCGGCATCCGGCCGTTCGGCGGGTCGATGATCAGCGACGTGTAGCCGAACGTGCGGATGCCGTACTCGTGGCGCAGGAACGTGCCCTCGTTGATCGTGAAGTCGCGGCCGGTCTCGTCTCCCGCCGCACGCGCTTTGAACTCCTCGGCCGTGAGCGACGTGCGATCCGCCTGGTTGGCCGGCCGGTTCATCGGCACGCCGCGGAAATCGTCGGTGCTCCAGACGCCCTCGAAGCTCGGGTGGCCCCACGACGTGCGCGGCGGCCGCCAGCGCTTGTCGACATAAGCCGCGGCCGTCGTCTCGGCGGGCACGGAACGCAAAGAGCTTGGCGGTGCGGCGGTCTGTGCGCTCGCGAGTGTGGCGATGACGGCTGCAGCCGCGGCCGCGAGCGTTGTCGGAACGATCCTGCTATCGGCCATGGCCTCTCCCCCTGCCGCCGGGCGCGTTTACAGCACCTCCGACTATAATCGAGCCATGCTCATTCGGGCCAACCTCTTGCTCGCCCTGGCCGGCGCCGGCGCTCTGCTCGCGGGCTGCGGGCCGTCGCGCGAGGAGTCGCTCGCCGAGCACGGGGCCACGGTCGCGCGCTATTGCACGAGCTGCCACGACGACGCCGAACGCACGGCCGAGCTCAGCCTCGAGTCGTTGCCGCTCACGGCCGTGGCCGCCCATCCGGCCGAGTGGGAGAAGGTCGTCCGCAAGCTTCGGGCCGGCATGATGCCGCCGGTCGGCGAGCCGCGGCCCGCGGCCGAGGCGCGCCTCGAATTCGTGAGCTGGCTCGAGAGCGAGCTCGACACGGCCGCGGCGGCCGATCCGAACCCGGGCCGCACCGAGCCGTTCCACCGCCTGAACCGCGCCGAGTACCGCAACGCCGTGCGCGACTTGCTCGCGCTCGACATCGACGTCGCCGAGCTCCTGCCCGCCGACGAGGCGAGCTACGGCTTCGACAACATCGCGGGCGTGCTCAAGCTCTCGCCGACGTTGCTCGAGCGTTATCTCGCAGCCGCAGACAGAGTCAGCCGGCTCGCCGTCGGCACGCCGTCCGAATTCGTGGATATAGACTGGTTCCGCGTGCCCGACGACCGCTCGCAGGAGCGCCGCTTGCCGGGCCTGCCGTTCGGCACGCGCGGCGGCACGCTCGTCGACTACGTGTTCCCCGTCGACGGCGAGTACGACATCGCCGCGGAGCTCGCACGCGACTTGAACGAAGGCATGCCGCTCTGGGCCGAGGAGCAGCGGCTCGAGATCGCGGTCGACGGCGAGCGCATCGCGCTGTTCACGCTGCCTGCCGTGCCGCTCTTGCAAGCGCAGGCGGCCAACAACGACCCGAACGCGCCCGCGATCAGCCAGATCGTGCAGCGCTTCTCGCTGGGCCGCGAGGCGCGCGCGGCGCGCAACCGCGCCGACGCCGATTGGCGCGTGCGCGTACCGGTCAAGGCCGGCACGCACGAGGTCACCGCCACGTTCATCGCGCGCACGGCCGCACTCGACGAGACGGCGCGGCTGCCGTTCCAGCGGCCCTACCCCGCGGGCGTCAACATTCCCGAGACGCGCACGGGTGCGTATCTTCGCGCGCTCGAGATCAGCGGCCCGTACGCCGCAAGCGGCGCGGGCGATACGGCAAGCCGCCGGCGCATCTTCTCGTGCCGGCCGCCGGCGAGCGGCGACTTAGGCGTAGCGGAGAGTTGCGCGCGCGAGATCTTGGGCGCGCTCGCGCGGCGCGCGTACCGGCGGCCCGTGCGTGACGACGACGTCGAGCCGCTGCTCGCGTTCTATCGCGACGGCGCGGGAGGTGCCGGTGTTACGGTTTCGGTTCAACCGAACTTCGACGCGGGCATTCAGCTCGCGCTCAAGCGCCTGCTCGTCTCGCCCGAGTTCCTGTTCCGCATCGAGCGCGACCCCGAGGGCGTCGCACCGGGCGCGGTCTATCCCATCAGCGATCTCGCGCTCGCGTCGCGGCTCTCATTCTTTCTATGGAGCAGCATCCCGGACGAGCCGCTGCTCGCGGCCGCCGAGCGCGGCGCGTTGCGCAACCGCCGCGAGCTCGAGCGGCAAGTCGTGCGCATGCTCGCCGACGAGCGTGCGAGCGCGTTCGTTGAGAATTTCGTGGGCCAGTGGCTCTATTTGCGTAACCTCGACGCCGTCGTGCCCGTGCAGAGCGTGTTCCCGGATTTCGACGACACGCTACGGCAGGGGCTCAAGAAGGAGACCGAGCTCTTCTTCGGCAGCATCGTCCACGAGAATCGCAGTGCGCTCGATCTCTTGCGCGCCGACTACACGTTCGTGAACGAGCGTGTCGCGCGCCTCTACGGCTTGCCCAACATCAAGGGCAATCACTTCCGGCGCGTGACGCTGCCGGCCGATAGCCCGCGCCGCGGCCTGCTCGGCCACGGCAGCCTCCTCACCGTCACGTCGTATCCCGACCGCACCTCACCCGTCGTGCGCGGCAAATGGATCCTCGAGAACCTGCTCGGCGTCCCGCCGCCCCCACCGCCGCCCGACGTGCCGAAGCTCGAGGAGACGAGCGATGCGGGCGGCACGCTCACGCTGCGCGAGCGGCTCACGGCACATCGCGAGAATCCGAGCTGCGCGAGCTGCCACTCGCTCATGGATCCGCTCGGCTTCGCGCTCGAGAACTTCAACGCCGTCGGCGTGTGGCGCACGCTCGATGACACGGGCGGCCCGGTCGACACATCAGGCACGCTGCCAGACGGCGCGGCGTTCACGGGCGTCGCGGAGTTCCGCGAAGCGCTCTTGAGCTCCGACCTGTTCGTCTCGACGCTCACCGAGAAGCTCCTGACCTACGGCTTGGGCCGCGGCGTCGAGCACTACGATCAACCCGCCGTGCGCGCCATCGTGCGCGAGGCCGCCGAGGACGACTATCGGTTCTCGGATTTGATCTTAGGTCTAGTGCAGAGCCCACCGTTTCAGTCGCGGAGGTCGGGATCGTGATCGGGAACTTCTTCGTCAGCAAACGGACGTTGCCACGGCGCACGTTCTTGCGCGGCGCGGGTGCGGCCATCGCACTGCCGCTGCTCGACGCGATGGTGCCGGCGTTGGCCCAGAGCGCCGCGCCGAAGGCGCACCGCTTGGGCTTCATCTACATGCCGAACGGCGTCGCGCGCAACTTCGACGGCATCGACTTCTGGACCCCGAAGACTGCCGGCAAGAATTTCGAGCTGTCGCGGATCATGACGCCGTTGGCGCCTTATAAGGGTGTGCTCACGGCCGTGAGCGGCCTCGCGCAACATCAAGCCGACGCGCAGAACGACGGCGCCAACGGCGATCACACGCGCGCAACGGCCTCGTGGCTCTCGGGTGCGCGCGTCAAGCGCACCGAAGGCGCCGACGTCGAGAACGGCATCACGGCCGACCAAATCGCCGCAGCCATGCTCGGCCAGGACACGCCGTTGCCGTCGCTCGAGCTCGCGATCGATCTCAATTTCCTGTCGGGCCAGTGCGAAAACAGCTACGCCTGCATCTACATGAACACGATTGCTTGGCGCGGAAAGGCGAGCCCGCTGCCGACCGAGAACAACCCACGCATCGTGTTCGAGCGGCTGTTCGGCAACGGCGGCACGACCGCGCAGCGCGTCGCGCTCGCGCACGAGAACCGCAGCATCTTGGACTCGGTGACGGCGGACTTCACGCGCCTTAAGCGCACGCTGGGCCCCAGCGACCGCGCCCACGTCGACATCTACCTCGAGTCCGTGCGCGAGGTCGAGCGGCGAATCGCGGCCGTCGAGAACCTCGGCGCCGATGCGGGGTTGCCCGCGCTCGAGCGGCCGCGCGGCATCCCGGAAAACTTCGGCGATCACGTCAAGCTCATGTACGAGCTCCAGTGGCTCGCGTTCCAGGCCGACCTCACGCGCGTCGTGACGTTCATGCTCGGCCGCGAGCTCAACTTCCGCACCTATCCCGAGATCGGCTTCAACGAAGGCCACCACGGCGTGTCGCACCACGGCGATCGCCCCGAGCAGATCGAGAAGCTCGCGCGGCTCAACACATACCAGACCGACCTGTTCGCGTGGTTCTTGAATAAGCTCGCGACGACGCCCGACGGCGACGGCACGCTGCTCGACCATTCTCTGTATCTCTACGGCGCGAGCCTGAGCAACCCGAACCTGCACGCGCACTACGATCTGCCGCTCACGCTCGTCGGCGGTGCCGGCGGCACGCTCGAGGGCGACCGCCACCTCGTGTTCCCGGCCGAGACACCGATGACGAACCTGCTGCTCGCGATGCTCGACAAGGTCGGCGTGCCGACCGAGTCGCTCGGCGACAGCACCGGGCCGCTCGCGATCTAGCGCCATGCCGCGACGCGCCTCAGTCGTTCTCGCTGCCGCCGCGCTCATGACGTCGGGTTTCGCCGCGAGCGCGGGCCCGCTCGCGAGCGCGCTTAAGGAGGGCAACGTGACGGCCGCGCGCGGGCTGCTCGCCGCGAGCGCCGATCCCAACGACGCCGAGCCCGA
>DATFFV010000514.1:0-3995 GCA_035249885.1 Gammaproteobacteria bacterium
GGCGTGGCCCTCGAGGCGGATCACGATACCGTCCATGGGCTCGACGAGTGCCGCGAGCCTCGTGAGCTTCTCTTCGGTCGCGCTGCCGATGCCGCTCTCCTCGGTCCGGAAGAACACCTCGATCGACAACGCCTCCTTGAGATCCTGGCGATGGGCGCTGCGCTCGCCGAATAGCACGGCGTCCTTTTCCGCGGTGGCCTGCTCGGTCGCGGCGAGCCGCTGCTCGAGCTCGCCGGCTCGTCCCGTCGCCGCGACGGAACGTTCCTCGGCGAGACGGCGGGCGCGGCGCTCCGAATGGAAGCGATCGCCGAGCCAGCCGCCGAACGCGGCGCCGACAATGAGGCCCACGGGGCCTCCGGCCATGGCGCCGATCGCAGCGCCGCTGCCGAGGCCGATGGCTTCCTCTTTGGGCGCGACGCCGCTGGCGTCGTCTTTGGGCGCGCGGTTCCTCGGACCGGCATAGCTCGACGTGGCGAGCAGGCTGCCGATCACCAATGCGATGACTTGCTTCTTCATGATGGGCTCCTCGAGCACGAGTGGTGGAACACGGGAGCCATTGCAGCGAATCCCGCTGACGCGGGGCTGATGAATTGCGGCAGGAGGCCGCCGCAATAGTGACGAATTATGGCGGGCGCGGCGCGCCGATCGTCAGGTGCTGTGCAGCCGGCTGATGAGCTCTTCTTCCGCGTAGTTCTCCGTGTCGAGCACGAGGCGCTCCTGCGCCAACTGGATCTCGTGCAGCACGTACATGAGGAAGATGCTGAGCGTCAGGGCGACGAGCGTCGAGTTGAAGGAGATGCCGAGGCCGCTCGTCACCGCCTGTGTGTCGCCCCTGACGGCGAGCTCGGCGCCCTGCAGCGCGAGACCGATGCCGCGCACGGTGCCCACGAAACCGAGCGCCGGCGCCACCCAAACGCTGAATCGCAAGATGGCGAGCTCCGCGTCGAGCCGGTTGTGCTCGCTTTCGCAGGCGTTGTGCACCGTCTGCGAGGCGTCCTGCACGTTGCCCGTGGCGCCGAACCGCTTGAGCGCGGCCGACAGCACGCGCGGCAGCACGGCGTCGCGTTGTCGCGGCGGCAGTTGCTCGAGCATGCGCTGATACTCGCGCGCATCGCTCGGCAGAATCACCGCGCCCTGCTCCCTCTTGAGATAGCCCGCGGAGAGCATCTCGCGTTGGTACTTGAGCTCGCGGAACCGCAACACGGAGAGCAGCATCGCCCAAATGCACACGATGATCGTGGCCTGCTGCTCGGGGTCTTGGATGATGACCCAAATCGACCGCGCCGGAACGTAGCCGGGGTTCGCCGCGGCGATGGCACGCTGCTCGGCCCGCCACTCCGTGGCCGTGGGGCGCACGTAACCCGCATAGATGATCTGCACGATGACCGTAATGACGACGAGGATCGCTAGCTTCCCCATTCGGTCCCGCAGATAGCTTTGACTAACAGCCATTCAAACCTCCAACTTGATGCTGGCCACGCTCAATCGCGACCGCGGCGATCCCGATTGCGAATCACGGGGAGCGCCACGAACGTGCCGCCGTTGCGCTGACAAATGATCCGCATGAGCGTGGCGTAACTTGCCGC
This sequence comes from Gammaproteobacteria bacterium, assembly GCA_035249885.1. GTDB lineage: Bacteria > Pseudomonadota > Gammaproteobacteria > Steroidobacterales > Rariloculaceae > FEN-1219. The sequence goes on from DATFFV010000514.1 coordinate 1,587, forward strand.
CGTGTACAGATCGCCGCCCGTCGCGAGGTAGACGGCCGGGAACGCGACCGCGTGAATGCGCACGAGGCGCTCGCCCGACGCGCTGGCGCGATTGCGCCGATCGACCTCGCGAACCACGGGATTGATCGACCCTTGCAAGAAGTCGTCGCTGTAGACGTACAGCGATATCTTCTTGTTCGGATCGTAGAACCGGTCGATGGCCGCGAGGATGCCTTCGCGCGGGTTCGAGTTCGAGAACGGAGCCCAGTTCTTCAAAGTGTCGAGGATCGCTTGGCGGCGCGTCGGCGTATCGGGAATCCATTCGTCCCGATAGCTCTTGAACATGTACTCGCCTTCGTCGTTCATGATCTGAATGCCCTTGACGACCGGATAAACCTCGAGCGTCTCGCGCACCTGCTCTTGAACGCGGTCCCACTGGTACCCCTGCATGCTGCCCGAGGTGTCGATCAAAAAGATGATGTACTCGCTGTCGACGGGAATGCCGCCGACCTTGTACTCGTCGATGGGCGGCCGATAGTCGGCGAGCAGCCGCCGCATCTCGTCGGTGAGGCTCTGCTTGGCCGAGGCGAGCCGATTCTGGACCTCGGCCGTGAGCTCGGTGTCCTCCGCGGTCGCGAGCACCTGGGCGCGAATCAGCTCGAGCTGGCTGCGCAGGTCCTCGATGCGGCGGCGGTCGGTGTTGTAGTCGGCGGCTACGTTCGCCGCGTCGCGCTGCACGCGCTCCGTTTCGCCGACGATCTCGTTGAGCTCCTGCTCGTACTGCGTGATGAGCCCATCGAGATCGCGCTCGCTCTCTTCGAGCCGCGCGGGCTCGCTCACGCGCGTGACGATGAACAGCAGGATCATCGCACCGAAGCCGGCCGTGACGGTGTCGAGGAACGACATCGTGAAGACGTCGAAGTCGCGGCGTCGCTTCATGGCCAATCCTCTGCGGGTGCGAGCATGGAGCCGCCGGTACGAATGGCGAGCAACCAGTAACCCGGCGCTGCCGCCGGGTCGCCTTCCATCGCAAACAGGATCGTGTTGACGGGCACACCGACGGGCAGTTGCCGCGTGGCCCGGTTGAAGTGATCGATGCGCTCCTTCGAGGTGACGCCGGGGCGCGTGCCCCGAATGTCGCCCATCGTCGGCAGCCCATCGGTGAGCAGGTAGATGTTGTCGGGCTTAGGCTCCAGCAGCTTGATGGCGTTGAAGGCGGCGGCCAGGCTCGTCGGGCCCTGCGGGTGGCTCGCACGCAGAGCTTCGACCGGGGCATCGAGCTCTTTGCCGTCCGTGACCGTGACCCACTGCCCCGCGGTGCCCGGAATGAGCCAGGTGGCTGTCTCGGCGAAACCGATGACCTGCACCTGCGTACCCGTTTCGATCTGGGTCGTGAGCCAATCGACGGTGTTGACGGTCTGCTGCCACTTCGGTGCGCGGCGTTGCTGCTCGGGCGACATGTTGCGGCGGCGCAGGATGTTGACGATCGTGCGGTCGAGCATGCTCGCCGAGGTATCGACGAGGATCACGACGTGCTGGCCGCCCATTCGCAGGCCGGTGAGGTATTGCCGATTGCCCTCCCCCTCGAACGCGCGCAATCGCACGCCCTCCTCGTCGGGCCTGCCGGCGACGGGCGTCACCGTCTCCGTTTCCTTCTGGAGCGCCTCGAGCTCGGCGCGCAGGCGTTCGATCGCGGCTTGGCGCGCGGCGGAGTCCTGCGTGAGCGAGGTGAGCTCGGCCTGCGTCGCTTCGATCTCGGTCACGACGTCGTCGCGCACCGCGAGCAGCGCGGTCCAGTCGCGGATCTGGCTCTCGAGCCGCTCGCGGATCTCGACGAGATTGCGTTGTCCCGTGAGCACGCGCAGCTCCCAGCGCCGAGCCTCGGCTTCGCGGTCCTCGACGACGACGCGGCTGTCGAACACCGCCTGTTGACTCACGAGCATGAACAGCAGCACGACGCAGCCGAAGCCCGCCGTGATGGCGTCGAGAAACGACATCGTGAACACGGTGACCTCGCGTCTGCGGCCCCTCATTCCTCGCCCTCCAAGCTCACGACGTGGAGCTCGGCGCCCGGCGAGCCGATGCGAATCACGTCGGCGGGCTTGAGCGTCGTCTCGCCGGCCGTCCTGCTCTCGTTGACGAACGTGCCGAAGGTCGACAGGTCGCGCAACTTGAGCTCGCCGTCGCGCAGCACGACCTCGCAATGCTGACGCGACACGCCGTTACCGCTCTGGGCGAGGAGCACCGTGCGCCGCTGCGGATCGGCTTCGCGGCCGATCACGAGCCCTTCCGCGCCCACGCGATACGCGAGCCCGCCGTAGACGATGTGCGTCGGCGGCCGCGTGCTGGGGAACGCCGAGACAGCAGCCGGCCGTTCGGAATCCGCAGCGGCGCCCTTTGGCTCCGCGCGCCAGCGCAAGCGCTTCAGCA
>DATFFV010000515.1:0-4938 GCA_035249885.1 Gammaproteobacteria bacterium
CGCACTGGCCGTGCCGCCGTTGGTCTGCAGGATGTACGCGGCGAGGCCCACGTACTGCTCTTCCGGCAATGCGCCCGGCCGGTCCGGCGGCATCGTCGCGCGCATCGTCGCGACGAGCTCGTCGATGCCGCGCTCGCCCCACTTCGTAACGAACTCCGGTCCCGCGAGCAGCGAGCCCGGAAGCTGACGCAGGTTGGCGCCGTGGCAGACCACGCAGCTTTGCTCGTAAGCGGCGCGCCCCGCGGCGGATTGCTCCGCCGTGAACGCGAGCGCGTGACTCGCGAGCAGCACGGGGACCGCGGCCGCGAGCTTTCGCCACGTGTTTGTCATGCTCATCGTCGCTCGTCTCGCAACAGCCAACCGAACAGCGTGGCGTGATCCGGCAGCACGCCCTTTTCGGAGTACACCTGAATGTAGAGCTGGCCGGCCGTCAGCGCCGCGATCTGCTCGGCGCTCAGTCGAACGTCGCCCGCAACCGTGCCGGCAACGCCACCGGTTACGCGCAAATCGGCGATCGCGGGACCGCGCACGCCTTTCGCCGGACCGCGGTGCAGCTTCGCCCCGGTCACACGGGCAGGTAGCCCCTCGAACGAGCCCGTGATCGTGAGCCGTGCACCCGACAAAGTCGCGGTGGCAGAGCCCTCTCCCGCGACATCGTTGCGCTCGGCGCCGCCGATCGGCACCCACGTGAGCAACGCGTCGAAGGTCTGCGGAGACTGCGCCGCAGCCGACGTTGCCAGCGCCGCGATGGCAAGGACTCCTGCGAGGCAACGACTGCGCATGACGATCGCTCCGGCTTCGGACGCGCCGGGTCGCTATTCCGCGGCTCCGCCGCGAACCGGGGACGGTTCCTGCGGCAGTGCGTACGCGACGAGCTCGCCGGGGTGATCGTTGGCACTGACTGCGATCACGAGAAACTGCCGGCCGTTCTGCATGTAGGTCATCGGCGAGCCGCTTTGCGGGGCTGGCAACCGCAATGCCGCGAGCTCTTGCCCCGTTCGCTTGTCGTATGCACGCAGCATCGAGCCGCGGGTGCCATCGGGTGTCGGCCCGTAACCGGGCTCGGCGGCGATGAGCAGTGTCTTCGTCGCGAGCGCGCCCGGCGGCTGCCCTGCGCGACCGGTCCGGCCGATGTTCACTCCCTCGAGGGCGGGGTGATTGCGGACGTTCTCGGGCGTCTCGCCATTCGGAATCTGCCAGAGCACCGTGCCTCTCGAGACGTCGATCGCCGCGATCATGCCGTACGGCGGCTTCAAGAGCGGCAAGCCCAGCACACTGACGTTGCGCAGGCCGCCGAACGCGCCCGCATCGGGCCCCGTGCAGACGCCGTACGGCATGGCCGAGCCTTCGGCGTAGCGGCAGATCGTCATGCTGTTCACGCCGATGCTCGCCGTGACATACACGATGTGCGACTCGGGATCGTAGGCGCCGCCGGGCCAATTGCTGCCGCCCATGACCATGAGCGTGGAGGTAGGCCCGTTCCGGTCGTACAACACCGCGGGCGTGTAGATCGGGCCGATGCGATGGTTGGCGACGATGCGCTCGGCCTCCGCGCGCAACATCGGCGTGAAGTCGATGAGGTCGTCGATCTCGATCCCTTGATGGCCGTAGCGCAGCGTCGGGATCGGCTGGGTCCGCGAGTACCACTCGCCGGGCACGTCGCCTTGCGGCACGCGCACCTCAGGGATCGGCCAGATCGGCTCCCCCGTCGCGCGATCCAGCACGAACAGGAACCCCTGCTTCGTGGCCTGCGCGAGGGCCTTGATCGTAGTGCCGTCCTTCACGGCGTCGACGAGGATCGGCGCCGTCGGAATGTCGTAGTCCCAGAGCGGGTGGTGGGACGTCTGGAAATGCCAGCGGTATTTTCCGGTCTTGATCTCGACGGCGACGACGCTCTCGCCGTAGAGGTTGGCGCCCGGGCGCAGGCCGCCGTACATGTCGCCGTACGGCGATTCGACGGGCAGATAGGCGAGCCCAAGGTCCTCGTCGGCCGAGATCGTGGCCCACACTCCCGCGTTGCCGCCGCCGGTCTCGGCGGAGCCGTCGAGCCACGTCTCGTAGCCGGGCTCGCCGCGCCGCGGCACGGTGTGGAACGTCCAGAGCAGCTCGCCCGTCACGACGTCGAAGCCGCGGATGTAGCCGACGACGTTGTTCGCCTGATCGGGCGGTGCGAGCGGCGTGTGCGCCGCGGGCACGATGATGACGTCGCTCGCGATCGTCGGCGGCGAGTGCGTGCCGATCTGGCTCGTGTCCACATCGTCGCCTTGATCGAGCGAGCGCCAGAGGTCGACGACGCCGCCATCGCCGAAGGTCTCGATGGGCCGGCCCGTGCTCGCATCGAGCGCGACGAGCTGGTACCCCGGCGTCACGTACACGACGCGCTTGTCGTCGCCGCGCTGCCAGAACGCGAGCCCGCGGCCCGACAGCCGGCGCGGCGCTTCGTCGCCGCGCGCGCCTTCGTTCAAGCTGAATACCCACCGCTGCTCGCCGGTCGCCGCATCGAGCGCCGTGACGGCGCGGCGCGAGCCGCCCGTCGTATAGAGGACACCGTCGACGACGAGCGGCGTGCTCTGAAACCGATACTCCGGCGTGGGACCCAGGTTGGCGACGCTGAAGCGCCACGCAATCTCGAGCGTCGTGAAGTTATGCGCGGTGATTTGATCGAGCGGCGCGTAGCGCGTGTGGCCGAGATCGCCGCCGTACGTGGGCCACTCGCCGTTCGCGGCACCCTGCCCCGCGCTCGACGCGGGCCACCCTAAGCTCGCGGCTCCGAGTAACAGCACGGCCGCGGCGTTGCATAGCGTCATGGTTCGCATTGTTTTACAGCGTTCCCCCCGAGATCTCTGACCCATACTAGCGCTACGACATCGGGCGGTCGAACCGAGTGTTGCCCTCGACCAGATTGCGCACGGTCGTGAGGTTGCTGGGCGGAAGGTTGGGATCGATGCGCTTCATGATCTCGGGGATCGTGCGCGCGAGCGCCCAGCCGTCGAGCGACGAGCGCACGTAGTAGGTCGCCGACAGCGCGGGTCGCAGATAGAGCTGGCGCAGTGCGTGCTTGAATTGGCTCATGGCCATTCCTCTCGTGCCCGTTATCCGCGTGAGACAGCAACGCCCATGCCAACGCCGAGCCCCCGTGCAATGCGCTGATTGTGCGGGGTGTCGGCGCCATGTCTCGGCTTCGGCCCGCACCGACCCGTCCCGGAAACGATCGCGCGATCCCGGATACGGGACAGGCAGCTTCGCGGTCGACTCGCCCAAACGGACGAACGTGTCGCCGCTCGGCGCGAGCTCGGCCGCCCGCTGCAGAGGCGCGACGGACTTGTCCAGCTCACCGGCCGCGATCCAGCAGTTCGCGAGCTTCTCGTAGAGCTTCTCGTCGAGCGTCACGATCTTCTTCTCGATCCCGCCTTCGAGTACCTGCCCACAGCGATACGGCACGTCGTTGAACAAGAGCAGATCGGCGAGTCGGCGGACTTCCGAGTCCTCGGTCACGAGACCTACGTTGCTCGCGAGCTGCATGACCGCGAGGCCATTCGCGTAGTCCTCCAACTGCACGTAGACCGAGGAGATGGATGCGTCACTGCTCGATTTGGAATACGAGCCGCGTTTGCACGCCGACGCGTTCCACCGGAACGCCGTTCTCGACCTTCGGGTTGTAGCGCCAACGCGCGATCGCCTTGAGCGCCGCGTCGTCGAAGACGTTCTTCGGCTCGGCGTTGACGACGACCGGATCCTTGACGATGCCGGTGGCCGTGATCGTGAACCGCACCTGCACCCAGCCCTCGAGACCGCGCGCCAGCGCACGCTGCGGATAGTCGGGATTGATACGAACCAGCGGGATGACGTCGCGGTCGGAGCCGGCCGACATCGACATGCGTGACATTGCGCCGCGCGCGTCCACGATGGGGGTCAGCTTTGCGACGTTGTTCTCGACACCGCCGGCCGAGAACGCGAGGCGCGGCGTCTCGGGCGTGGGCGGCGGGCGCTCGCGCTCGACCCTCTCGTCGCGCCTGCTAACGACCTCCGTGTCGCGGCGCATCCGCGTGAACTCGATTCGCGTGGCGTCGGCTCGGTCGCCGGGCTCGAACGAGACCCCGACGAGGCCCCAGAGCAGCCAGAACATCGCCGAGGTCAACAGCGCGCCGGCAAACGTCGCAATCGGGACCCTCAATGCGTGCATTGCGGTAGCCTCCTGCGTCGGGAACGCCTATACATACCCGTTAAAGGCATATTAGCCTTGCGGTTAAAGGTATGTCAACGACGGAAGCGCAATTCGTACCGTCCGGTGCGGTTTACCGCGCGATTGGCCTCGCCCCCGCGCTGCCGGCGGCGCCGGCACCGAGCCCGCGATGGCCGTTGCAACGCAGGCCTCGCTTGGCGAGAATCGACGCGAGACACCTAGGAGATCCGCGCGTGCACACGACCCATCTCTTGACCGCCGCCGCGCTTGGGCTCGGCGTCTGCGCCCCGGCCGCCGCCCACCATTCGTTCGCGGCGGTGTACGACATGCAAGCACCCGTCACCGTGAAGGGCACGATCGTGCAGGTACGCCTCACGAATCCACACTCGTGGTTCTACCTCGACGTGAAGAACGACGCGGGTGAGATCGAACGCTGGGCGTTCGAGGCCGGCACGCCGAGCGGCATGATCCGCAACGGTTACAAGGCCAGCGTGATCAAGCAGGGCGCCGAGGTCACGATCACGGGTTTCCACGCGAGAGATCCGTCGCAGCACATGGGCATGCTGCGTCAGCTCGTGACGGCCGACGGCACGGTTTACGGCTTGTTCGGCCCGCAAGAGGGGCCGGGCGCGCGCTAGCCGCACGGCGGGGGGAGCGACATGCAGATTACGACGACAAGAGCCGTGGCGACGCTGTCAGTGTTGCTCTGCGCGGCCGGCCCCGACATCGCGCTCGCCCAGGCGGGCGCCGACGCC
>DATFFV010000516.1:0-6778 GCA_035249885.1 Gammaproteobacteria bacterium
AAATCGAGGTCGTCGGCCGTGGGGCCGAGCTTCGACGCGTAGTAATAGCGTAGGTAATCGGGATCGATTTTCTCTGCGAAAGCCGAGGCAGTGATGAAGTTGCCGCGGCGTTTCGAGATCTTCTGCCCGTCGACGGTGACATGGCCGTGCACGAACAAGCCGCTCGGCTTGCGATAGTTCGCGCCCGAGAGCATGGCCGGCCAGAACAGCGCGTGGAAGTACGGGATGTCCTTGCCGATGAAGTGATAGAGCTCGTGCGGACTCTCGGCGCCCCAGAACTCGTCGAAGTCGAGGCGCAAACGGCGGCACAGATTCAAGAAGCTCGCCATGTAGCCTACGGGTGCGTCGAACCAGACATAGAAGAACTTGTCGCGCTCGCCGGGAATGCGGAACCCGAAGTAGGGTGCATCGCGCGAGATGTCCCAGTCTCTGAGCCCGGTCTTGAACCACTCGTCGAGCTTGCGCGCGAGCACGGTGTCGACGTGCGCCTCCACCCACTGCCGTAACTCGGCTTCGAACGCGCTGAGCTTCAAGAACAGGTGCTCGGACTCGCGCACGGTCGGCGGGGTGCCCGAGACCGTCGACAGGGCATCCTTGAGATCGAGCGGCGAGTACGTGGCGCCGCAGTTCTCGCACGAGTCGCCGTACTGATCCGGCGTGCTGCACACGGGACAGGTGCCGCGCACGTAGCGGTCCGGCAAGAACATCTGCCGCGCTTCGTCGTAGGCCTGCTTGATTACTTTTCGGCCTACGAAGCCGCGGGCCGCGAGGCGCTTATAGATCTCGGTCGTGAGCTCTTCGTTCTCCGGCGAATGCGTCGTCAGATAGTTGTCGACGCTGATGCGATAGGTCGCGAAGTCGCGCTCGTGCTCGGCGGTCACTCGGGCGACGAGCGCCTCGGGCGAGATGCTCTCCTTCTCGGCGCGCAACATGGTCGGAGTGCCGTGCGCGTCGCTGGCGCAGACGAATAGGCAACGGTGGCCGCGGAGACGCTGAAATCGCACCCAGATGTCGGTCTGGATGTGCTCGAGCATGTGCCCCAGGTGCAATGAGTCGTTCGCGTACGGCAGGGCGCTCGTAACGAGAATGGTGCGCTTGACGCTCAAACTGGAGGGCTCCGCAACGGTGGCAGGGCAGCGTCCGTTGCTGCCGCGGCCCATTATGCCATTGGCGCGGCGGCGAGGTCAGGCGTCTTTGATGTGCTCGAACTTCCCTTTGTCGTAGGCGTTCAAGTACGCCTCTTCGCCCGTGATCGTGCCTTCGTCGTAGAGCTTCTTGAGCGAGCTATCCATCGTGCACATGCCTTCGCGGCCGCTCGACTGCATGACGTTCTCGAGTTGCTCGAGCTTACCTTGGCGAATGAGGTTGGCCGCGGCGGAGGTGTTGATGAGAATCTCGAGCGCCACGCACCGGCCCGTGCCGTCCTTCTTCTTGATGAGCTGCTGCGACACGATGCCGCGCAGCGACGTCGACAGCATGTTGCGGACGTGGTCCTGCTTGTCGGACGGGAAAATGTTGACGACGCGGTCGATGGTCGGGGCCGCGCCGTTCGTGTGCAGCGTGCCCATGACGAGCACTCCCATCTCGGCCGCGGTCATCGCGATGCTCATGGTATCGAGGTCGCGGAGCTCGCCGACGAGGATGGCGTCGGGATCCTCGCGCAACGCCGAATGCAAGGCGTGCGCGAACGACCCGGTGTGGACACCGACCTCGCGCTGGCTCATGAGGCAGAGCTTGCGCTCGTGGACGAACTCGATGGGGTCCTCGATCGTGAGTATGTGACCTTTCTCGCGCGCGTTGATGGCATCCACCACGGCGGCGAGCGTAGTCGACTTGCCCGAGCCCGTCTTGCCCGTGACGAGAATGAGGCCGCGTTGCGCGGTCGACAGCTCGTGAAGCGCTTTGGGCATCTTGAGCTCGTCGAGCGACAAGCACTTCGACGGTATGCCTCTGAACACGGCGCCGACGCCGTTGAGATGGCGGAAGACGTTGACGCGAAAGCGAGCGACTTCGGGGATCGAATGCGCAAAGTCGGCCGAGTCGTGTTTGTTGAACTGCTCGATCGATTGCTGCGACATGATCTCGAAGAGCTCGCTCTTGAGCTCCTCGGGGTCGAGGCGTTGGTTGTCGAGCGTGATCAGGTCGCCGTGAACCCGCATGCGTGGCGGGTCGCCCGCGATCACGTGCAAGTCGGACCCCTTGCGCATGTACATGCTTTGCAGAAACTCATTGATCAGCGACATCGTGTGTTCTCGCTCAGGTCGTGCTCGTGCCCGCGCCCTTGGCCGCCGCCGCGCCTGCGGGCGCTGCAGTGCTGCCCGTCGTGCTCGTGCTCGGCAGCACGGTGGTGTCGGTGACGAACCGCTCGAACTTCTTGCGATCGGCCGCGTAGCGATAGGCGTCGTCGGGATCGATGAGCTTGGCGGCGAGCGCGTTGAGCAGCGCCTGATCCATGAGCTGCATGCCTTGCTCTTTACCGGTTTGCAACTGCGCCGGGATTTGGTGCGTCTGCTCGGTTTGGATGAGCTTCGCGATCGCACGATTCATGACCATGATCTCGACAATCGCGCGCCGGCCACGGCCGTCCGGCGTCTTGATGAGATTCTGCGTCACGACGGCGTGCAGACTGTTGGAGAGGAAGCTCTTGGTCTGCTCGCGCTGTTCGCCGGGCAATGCGTCGATGATGCGGTCGATCGATTTCACGGCGCTCGTGGTGTGCAGTGTGCCGAGCACGAGATGGCCCGTCTCGGCGGCCGTCATGGCCATGCTGATGGTCTCGCCGTCGCGCAGCTCGCCGACGAGGATGACGTCGGGGTCTTCGCGCAAGCTGGCGCGCACACCATCGGCGAAGGTCGGAATGTGGGTGCCGAGCTCGCGTTGGATGACCTGGCTGCGCTTGCTGCTGTGGACGAACTCGATCGGGTCCTCGAGGCTGATGATATTCGAGTTGCTCGTCGTGTTGATGTGGTCGATCATCGCCGCGAGCGTCGTCGACTTGCCCGTGCCCGTCGAGCCCGTGACGAGCACCATGCCTTGGTGAAGGTCGCAGAACTTGTGCAGGATCGGCGGTAGCCCGAGGCTGTCCAGGCTCGGCACCACGCTCGGGATGTTCCGGAACGTTGCGCCGACGCCCGTCGCCTTGTGGAATACGTTGACGCGGAAACGTCCGCCGTCACCGCTGACGTAAGAAAAGTCGATGTCGTTCTTCTGCCGAAAGCGCTGACGCTGCGAATCGGTCAGGATCTCCTCGACGTAGCCTTCGAGCTCGGTGTCGCCGAGGTCGCGGAACTTGATCGGCATGAGGTCGCCGTGCAAGCGCAGCATCGGCGGCACGCCGACGGCCAGGTGGATGTCGGAGCAGCCTTGCGCGAGGCCGAGCTTCAAAAACGCGTCGATACGTGCCATGACCGACCTACTGGACCGCGGCCCCTGCCGCCTCGAGGGCCACGCGGAGCTCTTCCATCGAGCCGTAGCGCTTGACCTTGTCGACCTGCATGGTTCGCGTGACCACGTCCGCGAGCTCGCGCGGCACCTTGGGATTCGCTTCGTTGAGCGGCTGCGCTTTGCCTTGAACGTGCTGGTACATGACCGACATGTGATCGCCGCGGCTGTACGGTGGGTTACCGGCGAGCATCTCGTACATGATGACGCCGAGGCTGTAGATGTCGGCGCGCTCGTCGACTTTCTTGCCGAGAATCTGCTCGGGCGCCATGTACTTCGGCGAGCCGATGACGTAGCCCGTCTTCGTGAGTTGCGTGTCGCCGCTCTTCGCAGCCGCGGCGACGCCGAAGTCCACGATCTTGAGGAGCCCAGCCTCGTTGATGAGGATGTTCGCGGGCTTCAGGTCGCGGTGAATGATGCCTTGTTGGTGCGCGACGCTCATGCCGATGCAAATGTCCATGCCGTAGCCCAAAGCCTTGCGCGGCGGCATGGGCTTCTCGTTGGCGATCTCCGTGCCGAGCGTGTGCGACGGGAAATACTCCATCGAGATCGCATAGCTGCCGCCGACATAGAGGAAGTCGTAAATGCGGATGACGTTCTTGTGTGTGATTCGGCGCGAGTAGCGCAGCTCGTGCACGAAACGCTTCAGCATCTCCTCGTCGGAGGAGACGTTGGCGTTCAAGAATTTCAAAATCAGGCGCTCCTCGACGACGGTGTCTTCGACGAGCACGACGGTGCCGAACGCGCCCTTGCCGATCTTCTGGATGTACTTGTAGCGCCCCTCGATCATGTCGCCGTTCTGCAGGGCACTGAGGTCGAACGACGGCGCCTCCGGTGCCGGCGGCGCCGGCGCGGCGCCCTCGGGCCCTTCGACGAGCAGCGTGCGGGCGGTCGAGGTCGCCGACGGCGGCGCCGCGCGCGTCGTGCTCGGCCGCGTCTGACTTTGCGCCGGTCCCGGCATCGGCGGCGGCGTCACCGTCGGGCTCACGATGGTGCCGGGGGCCAAGGTCCCCGTGCCCGTGAAGCGCCCGCTCGGTGAGAGTCGTCCGTCGAGTTTCTGCAAGGCTTTGGTCACGGCGCGCACGACGGTTTCCTCCGCGCCCTGCGCGCTCTGCTGGAGGTACGGACGCACGGCCTCGGCCTGTTGCTCGCCGGCGAGCTGAGCGACGGCGCCGATGGCCGCCACGCGAATCTCTTTCTCGGGTCTTTGCAGGTAGGGCAGGACCTTGTCGAGGATTTTGTGGTTACCGATCTTGCCGGCCGCCGCGATGGCGACGGGCAGTGAACGGTTGTTCTTGGCCATCATCTCGAGCAAGGCCGGTAAGGCCTTCGCGTCGCCGATCTCGGCGAGCGCGTCCGCCGCACGTTCGCTGACCCACCAATCGGCGTCGCGCGTCGCCTCGATGAGCTGGTCGACGGCGCGTTTGTCGCGGCAGGTGTTCAAGATCTCGATGGCCGCGCGGCGGATGTTCTCGTCCTTGTCCTTGATGAGCTCGAGCACCGCGGAAACGACGCGCGGGCCGCCGATGCGCGCCAGCGCGTCCGAAGCGCGCGAGCGCACCCACCAATCCTCGTCGGCCACAGCCTCGAGCAGATACTTGATGCTATGCGTCGTGCCGATCGCGTTCAGGATCTCGACGGCCGACCGGCGGCTGAACTCGTTCTCGGCCTTGAGCGCCGGGATCAAGTACTTCGCGGTCTCCGGGTGGTTGAGCTGGATCACGACATCGACAGCCTTGTTCATGACCTCGAGGTCGGGGTCGAGCAACAAGCCGGCGACGAGTGCGACGTCGACCGCCGTCTTCGAGCGTGCGACGCCGGCAAGCGCCGCGCCGCGCACGAGCTTGTTGCTGTCCTTGAGCGCGTCCTGGAGGGCTTTGTTGACGTCGGGGCGATCGAACCGCGAAAGCACGTTGATGAGGTGGGTCTTGACGAGCGGATCCTTGCCGTCCATGCGCGCGAGGAGATCCGGGACCATCTCTTCGGTCGTCGCCTCGTCGATGAGCTTGAAGACGGCGGCTTTCTCGCTGGGCTGCAGGAAATAGATCTGCCCCAAGAGCTGGCGAATGTTGAGCCGCTCCTTGTGCGCTTGCAGCACCTCGATGATCGCGGCCTTCGAGTACTCGTCCTCGCCGAGCAAGTCGACGAGCCGGTTGACGTTGTATCGCTTGTTGCTCGACAGAGCCCACGCCGTGCCGGAGACCGTACGCGGGTCGGTGTCGGCGAGCCCCCGCGTCACGAGCGGCAGCGTCTTGTCGCTGATCAGGGCGTTCAAAAGCTCGACGTACTCGATGGTCTGGCGTTTGTCGGCGGACCCCAGAGCTTCGAGGATCTTAGGGATGGCCCCCGTGCCGAGACCGCCGAGCTTCTGGAAGGCCTTTTTGGCGCTCGGTGAGGTGGGGTCTGCCTCCTCGCGAATCTGCGCAATGAGACGATCGGCCTGTAGGGAAGTTAGGAAATTCATCGGCCTCGCAGACTCGATCGACAGGGCGTCCCGTAGACAGCTAAGTGTGGGTCAGTGACCGCGGCATCCCAGCCGGTCACCGGGCCGGGTATGAACATAATGGACTCTCCGACGACAGCGATTATGCCACACGGGTTTTGCCAAAATGTAACGTGCATCACAGGTTTAAGGCGCACGTTAGAGTCGTTTCTGAGAACGGCGCTACCGCTGCATTAGGTTACAATCGCCGCCTTTCGCGAGCCGCCTTCATGACCGATTCCGCCAGCTCGAAGCTCAAGCAGCTCCTCGGTGAATTCGTCCTGCCGCAGACCGGCCGGCCGCTCGCTGGACCCGGGTCTGCATTCGAGGTGGAGCAGCGGGGCCGGGGCTTCCACGTGGCGATCCGGGTCGGTTTCCCCATGGCACGGAGCTCGGCCATGCTCGTCGAGGCGTTGCGAGTCCACTGTGGCCCGGCGATCGAGGGCCTGGCCGTCGATTTCAGCGTCACGACCTCGATAGTGGCGCACGCCGTGCAGCACGGTCTCAAGCCGTTAGCTGGAGCGCACAACCTCGTCGCCGTCGCCTCGGGCAAGGGTGGCGTCGGCAAGTCGACCGTGGCCGTTAACTTCGCGCTGGCGCTCGCGGCCGAAGGCGCGCGCGTCGGCCTGCTCGATGCCGACATCTACGGCCCGAGCCAGCCGCGCATGCTCGGGCTCACGGGCCGGCGGCCCGAGACTCGCGACGGCAAGCTGCTCGACCCGCTCGTGGCGCACGGCATCGAAGCGATGTCGATCGGCTTCCTCGTCGACGAGCAGCAGCCTATGGCGTGGCGCGGGCCGATGGTGACCTCGGCGCTGAATCAGCTGCTGACCCAAACGCGGTGGGGCAACCTCG
>DATFFV010000517.1:0-12339 GCA_035249885.1 Gammaproteobacteria bacterium
TCGCACCGTCATCGTCGGCATTCAGCCCGACGTTGCGTTCGCGATGGTGCAGCTCGGCTTGACGCTCGAAGACATCCCGACGGCTCTCGATCTCGAGGAAGGCCTCGCGTTTCTGTCAGCAGGCCGCTATGCGCGATGAGGGGCGACGAGACAAATTTTCGCATCAGCGCGGCGATCACGTGCTCTGAGGATGTCGTCGTCGCCCGGCAGCGCGGCCGAACGTTGGCCCGTGCGATGGGGTTCTCGCCGAGTGACGCTACGCTCGTCGCGGCCGCGATCTCGGAGCTCGCGCGCAACATTGTCAAGTACGCGGATCGCGGCGAGCTGTTGATCGGCAAGGACGACGACGGGATGTTGTTCGTCGTAGCGCGCGACGACGGACCCGGCATCGCGGACGTCGAATCCGCTATGCAACCCGGCTACTCGACGTCGGGCGGCCTCGGCATGGGGCTGCCGGGCGTCAAGCGAATCGCGGACTCGTTCGAGATCGTGTCCAACTCGCACGGGACGACGGTCACGATGCGCAAGAGGAAGCGATGACCTCCGGGCTCGTCGACATCGGCATCGCGGAGCGCACGCGGAGCGGCGAAGTCGAGTCCGGCGACCGTTGTGTCGTGGCTACCAACGGCCGGCGCGTGCTGCTAGGCGTCATCGACGGCGTAGGCCACGGCCCCCAAGCCGCGCTCGCAGCGGCAGCGGCGGCCGCCATCCTCGAAGCGTTCGTCCACGAGCCCGTCGATACGCTGCTCGAGCGTTGCCACACTCACTTGCGCGCCACGCGCGGAGCGGCGATCACTCTCGCCGTCGTCGACACGGACGCACCGTCGCTCGAATGGGTCGGCGCGGGTAACGTCGTCGCCGCGTTGCAACAGATCGAGCCGTTCGGCCTGCCGGCCACGCGCGAGCTGCTCGTGCGCGCCGGCGCGGCCGGCGGCTCGCTGCCTTCGACTCGAGTGTCGCGCCTGCCGCTGGCGCGCGGTGACACGCTCGTGATCGCGACCGACGGCGTAGACCCCGCGTTCACCGACGACATCACGTGCAGCGAGACGCCGCAGCAGCTCGCAGATCGCCTCTTGAAGCGCTATGCCACGCCGCAAGACGACGCCCTCGTGCTCGTGGCGCGCCTGCGGGCGACCGAGCCATGAGCCTGCTCGAGCAATACGGTCGACTGTACACCGCCGAGCTCGCGCGGCTGCTCGGCGGCGCCGGCGAGGAGGGGCTGAGCGCGGCCTACGAGCTCGGCCGTCGCGCTCGCGCCGACGGGGTCGGCATTCTCGACCTCGTTTCGTTCCACCAGGAAGCGGTTCTCGACCTCGTGCGCAGGGAGCGCCCGCCCGAGCCCGTGCCTTTCATGCACACGGCTTGGACTTTCTTGATCGAGGCGTTGTCGCCGTTCGAAATGAGCTTCCGGACCGTCGACGAGGCGAACACCGTCCTACGGCGCTTGAACGAGCTGCTCGAGGACGAAGCGAAGCGCATCGCGCATGCGTTGCACGACCAGGCTGCGAGCATCATCGCCTCGGCGAGCCTCGAGCTAGACCTCGCGGTCGGCGAGCTGCCGCCCGCGGCGCAAGAACGGCTCGCCGGGGTTCGCCGGCTGCTCGACGAAACCGGCGACCAGCTCAGGCACCTCTCGCACGAGCTGCGCCCGACGATTCTCGACGACCTCGGCCTGAAGGCCGCGCTAGTATTCCTCGCGGAAGGGGTCATGCAACGAACCGGCCTCAAGGTCGAGGTACGCGGCCCGGCACGGGAGCGCTTCCCCGCGGCCGTCGAGACCGCGATCTACCGCATCGCCCAGGAGGCGCTCAACAACGCCTTCGTCCATGGTGGGGAGTCGCCGAACGTCACGATCACGCTGCGGCGCCACCTCGCGGACCTGCACTGCACGATCGTCGACGACGGCCTCGGCTTCGACGTCGACAGCGTGCTCGCGAAGCGCGGCAACCGAGGCCTCGGCATACTCGGCATGCGCGAGCGCGCGAGCGCCATGGGCGGCGTTTGCGAGATCCGTTCGCGGCCCGGTGGCGGCACGACGATCGAAGTCGTGGTCCCGGTGGGTTCCGGGGCGACCCAGAACGGAGGTCCCACATGCTCAGAATAGTCGTCGTCGACGATCACCTGATGCTGATCCAAGGGATCAAGAAGCTGCTCGAAGGACGCAGCGGCCTACAGGTCGTCGGCGAGGCCTATGACGGCCGCGAGGGCGTCGAGCTCGTCAAGCGGCTCAAGCCCGACATCGCGATCGTCGACATCACGATGCCGGGCTTGAACGGCCTCGACGCGACTCGCGCCATCGCAAAACTGTCGCCGCGAACGAAAACGATCCTGCTCACGATGCACAAAGAAAATCCTTACGTGACCGAAGCGCTCGATGCCGGGGTGCACGCGTACGTGATCAAGAGCCAGACCGCCGGCGACCTGCTGCGCGCGATCGACGAGGTGGCGGCCAATCGCGTTTACTTGAGCCCGAGCATCGCGAGCGTCGTGGTCAACGCCTACCGTCACAAGGACGGAGTCGATACCGTGCCGCTCACGCTGCGCGAGCGCGAGGTGCTGCAGCTCATCGCCGAGGGCCAAAAGACCAAGCAGATCGCGGCGCGCCTCGGCATCAGCGTGAAGACCGCGGAATCGCACCGCACGCGCATCATGAAAAAGCTCGACGTGCACGACACGGCCAATCTTGTCCGCTACGCGATTCGGCGCGGCCTCATCAGCGCGTAGCCCGTTCGGACCGGGCCTCGCCCAGCCGTTTATCAGGGTTTCACCGGATGGCCCCGCCGAGGGGGCACGCTATTGTGAATCACAGCACAGGCGACGGAGAACCCCGTGGCAAGCGACGTCCAAGCACCGGCGCCAGAGGCCGTACACCCCCCTTCGGCCGCAGCAGCGCCCTCGAGCTTGGGGCGAGTGACCTATCTCGAGCGCTGCCCGCCCGAGTTGCGCAGCGGCTTGCTGCGGCTCCTCGAAGCCACACCCGGGCTCGTCATGGTCAGCGACTTGCAGGGCAGGCTCTTGTATCTCAACGCGGCGGGGCGCGCTCTGATCGGTGTCGGCCTCGACCGCCTGTCGCGCCTGCGGCTCTCGGACATCTTCACCGAACGCTCTTACCGTAAGTTGCGCGACGACGCCATTCCCGGCTGCCTGCTCGCCGGCCATTGGCACGGTGAGCTCGCGTTGGTCGACGCGGCGGGGCACGAGATCCCGGTCACGCAGATCCTGACGGCGGACGAGGTCCTCGACGGCGGAAAACGCACCGCCGTGATCTGCGGGATCGCCTGGGACATCAGCGACCACAAGCGCACGGAAGTTCGCCTGCGCTACCGCGCCACGCACGATACCTTGACGGGTTTACCGAACCGCGCCTTGCTCCTCGATCGACTGACGCAGGCGATGCGCTCGGCGGATCGCGACGGTCAGAGGCTCGGCGTGCTGTTCCTCGACCTCGACTCCTTCAAGCAGGTCAACGACGACCTCGGGCACGAAGCAGGCAACCAGTTGTTGCGGCAGCTCGGCGTGCGGCTCTGTCAACGCGTGCGGGTGTCGGACACCGTGGCTCGCTACGGTGGCGACGAATTCGTGCTGCTGCAACCGGGGCTCAGCCGGGCCAGCGATATCGAACGCTGCGTGCGCATGCTGGGCGAGGTGTTGCGCGAGCCGTTCGCGATCGCGGGCCGGCGCCTCCACATCGCGGCGAGCGTGGGCGTGGCGCTGTACCCCGACGACGGCACGGACGCCGAAGCGCTGCTGCGCGTCGCGGATTCCGACATGTACGCCGTCAAGAAAGCGCCGGGATCGAGCCACGAGTCCGGCATTCGCCGGCGCCCGCGCCCATCCGCAGGCCACGAAAACCCGGGTTGTCGCATACCCCCTGCCTAGACTGCACGGCAGCCCGGTTTTTAGACCCCGCCCCCGCGCGGGGTTTTTTTTGGCGGCCATGGATGGCCGACATGGCGCAAATGCAGGAGCGTCTTGCGGCTGCGGGCCAGGGATGGCGCGCATGCAGGAAATGCAGGAGCTAATTGCTCAGGAGTGCACTGCGGGCCCACCCGCGATTTGGTTGGGGCCCATGGACATGGCGTTGTGGAGATACTCCCTGCCCGCCTCGAGCAACAGCGGCGCCGCCTCCTCAGCGATGACGGTCACGTGCTCGGCCTCGAGCGCGCTGACGCCAAGATGCACGACGCGCGGCAGGGCGCCTTGCCTGGTGCTGGTGCCGGTGCCGCGGCTCGGCGCTGCGCTCAGCAAGCGCTCGCGCATGCGCTCGGCCGTGCGCATCGCCCCAGCGAGACCGGTCTCCGGCAACACGAGCGCGAGCGTCCGCTCGTCATGGCGCGCAATCCAATCGACGCGGGCGCGAAATGCATCGGCGAGCAGGTGATAGCACGACCGCAAATCCCGCTCGCGGCTGTCAGCGCCGCCGACCTCGACGAGCACGAGCGACAGCGAGTGCGCAAAGCGGCGCGCGCGCATGACCTCGTTACCGAGCTGGGCGCGAAGGTAGCGCCAGCCGTGCAGGCTCGACCGCGTCGAGATCTCGGCGAGCAGCGCGCCCTCGCCTTCGAGGTAGCGCCGATAGTCCTCGAGCATGACGATCTCGCGCGCGTTGCGGAGGCGCGCCATGACCTCGGCCGGGATCAGCGGCTTCGCGAGCGCGTCGTCGGCGCCCGTCGCGAGCGCGGCCGTCAAGGTATCGGCGTCATGGCGATCGACGAGCAACACGACGCGCGGGCGCGGGGTTTCGCCGCGGAGCTCTTCGCACAAGAACCCGGGGTCGAGGCCCGGCAACCCCGTCGCGACGATCACGAGACCACATCGTTCGGCGCGAAACGTCGCCAGCACGTCGTTCGCGGTGCGCACTTTGCGAACATCGCAACGGAGCTGACCCAAGGCCACCTTGATGGTCTTGGCAGCGGCAGAATCGTCGTCCGCGACGATCGCCGTACACCGCTTGCTGCTCCCAATCTCCATTGACCGCCCGTGTAACCCCCACGTGGCACCATCAGAACATCCGCTCACGCCGCGTGGCATGAGGTAAAAACCCGCAAATCGAGATGCCTGCGCCTCATGTACAGAATATGCGTGCACCGTGGCCCATGCGGCCCATGTCGCCAGGCGGCGACACTTGCCTCGATCGTGCGGGGTCAGCGGCTCGAGGCGCCGCCGAGGCGGAACGAGAGCTGGAGCCGGAGCTGCCGCTCGCTGTGCGCGGGCGGCAGGGCGTAGAACATCGGCAGGATGTCGCGCCGGGAGTCGATGCGGAGCCACTCGGCGCCACCGCTCCAGCGCCCGGTCGGCTCGAACCGATAGCTCACGGTCCACGCGTGGCCGTCGTCGGAGTGCAGTGCGGGCGCGCTGCCGGGACGGTCGGTCGAGAAGGTGTCATAACGCACGGCGAGTCTTTGCGCCACGCCGAACTTGCGCGTCAGCATCACGAAGCGCGACTCGAGCTCGTCCTCCACGAGCCGCGACAGCGGGTGCAAAGTGCCGTTCGGCTGGGCGAGGATGACCCAGTCCGTCGCTCCCTCCATCCACTGCGCGACGAGGCCGAGCTCCGCGGGCAAGCTCACCTGCACCGCGAGGTGATTGAAAGCGGTGCGCCAACCCCACTGCCCCTCGGAAAACGAGTACGGCTCGGCGCGATTGTCGTAGCGCGCCCATTGCACGAGCACGCGGCGCGCGTAGCGCCACTCGACGCCGCCGTAGACGCCGGGGCGACGGTCGGTCTCGGTGAACGGCTCGAGCCGCTGGGCGTTCGCGGTGAACGGAATCGGCGGGATGTCGAGCCGATCGTTGAGACGCGTCTGCCGGTCGTGCAACGACCAGCCGCGGTAGAAGAGCAGCGTGGCCGCAGGATCGTTGCCGTAGAAACCCGCCGCGAACGCCCGTAGCTCGTGCGAGTTGCCGAGCGCTTCCAGGCGGCGGCGCAGCGACCACTCGGCGCCGACCGGCCGGATCTCCTCGCCGAGCCAAGTGTTGATCGCCGAGTACGAGTACGTGAACGGGCTCTGCCAACCGCGCTCGCTGTTCTCGAGCGACAAGGGCGGGTAGATCATGCCGAAGCGCCACTGCTGCCGATTGTGCGAACGCGGAATCGGGCGCCAATCGATGTAGGCCTCGGTGATGTCGACGCCCGGCGAAGCGTCGTCGACATAGTCGGCGATGACGTGCGCGCGCAGCGTCGGCGTAATGCGGCCGTGGTACTCGGCGAAGACGCGCAAGCCCGTGAGGCCGTCGTCCGTGTGCCGCAGCTTGCTGAAACCGCCTTCGGGCCACGCCGCGAGGTCGGTCGAAGCGGACAGGAACACAGCCGACGCGTCCACGTAGAGCTCGTGGCGATCGCTTTGCGCGGCCGCGCCACCGGCGGCGGCGAACGCGAGCAGCGCCAGCAGCGCGCGGACGTTCAATACCGCTTCCATGACAAGCTCGACGAGCCGTGGTCGTGGTCGGGCTGCAAGCGTCCCGTGATGCGAACCTCGGCTGTCGTCACGGAGCCTTTGATCGTAAGGCGCTGGGCGGCCGGCAGGTCGGACTGCCGGACTCGCGGCGTCCAGACCTCGGCGTCGTACGCGCCGTCGGGCACACCTTCGACGACCGCGATGCCTTCCTCGTTCGTGAGCGCGAAGTACGGCGTGTCGACGACGAGGATGTAGCCGAGCATGCCATCGTGAATGTTGCAGCCGAGCACGACGACGCCGGGCTCGTCGAACGCGATGGGCGGATGCACTTGGCCTTTGTAGAGGCCTAGCTCGAAGCTCTTGGCCGGCGAGAACGAATACACGTGGTGGCTCACGTCGTCGTTGTTCGGGAACAGCACGGAGGTGCCCGTTTGCACGACGAGGACGTGCGGCACGAAGCGTTCATCGTGCTGATCCATCGTGGCCGTCGCTGCGCGTGCCGGTAAAGGGGAACCGCCGATCGCAGTCGCGTGTACCGCGACGCGTTCGATGGGCTTGCCTTCGCCGTCGGCGACCGCGACTTCGAGCGTCCCAGCGCGGGCTTGCCCCGCCACGACGAGCGCGACGAGCCACAGCGAGGCTCGTCGGGAGCTTGTGGGTCCCAGGGCCGCCATTCGGATCGTTACCTATGAAACCAACGAGCAAGAAAGCTTAGGGCGCAGCCCTCCCCCCAACCGTGACCGAGCGCACACAAGCCCCGCACCCTAGTGCGTACCATCCGTGAGAAATGACGCGTTTTGGCTTCAAACGGCGGGTCTTGCTGCTCGCGGTGGCGCTCGTCGTCGCCACCCAGCTCGTGACCCTGTTCCCGGTCCTCGACCTCATCAAACGCGACGCGGAGGATCAGGCCGTACGGACCGTGGGTCTGGCCGGCCAGCTGCTCGACGAGTACCGGCGCAACCGCGCCGAGCAATTGCTGACCAACGTCAACTTGCTCGTGTCGGACTACGGCTTCAAGCAGGCCGTCACGACCGACAACGATGACGCCACGATGCGTTCGGTGTTGCGCAACGCCGCAAGCCGCGTGGGCGCACCCGTCGCAGCTCTACTCCACTTGGACGGCCACGTGCTCGTGAGCACGAGCGCCGACGATCGCCCGGTGGTTTTCCCGAGCATCCCCGTCGACGAGCTCGAGCAGGACGCGCGCGATCGCGTCGTCAGCATCGGCGGCGTGCCGTACCAGACGGTGACCGTGCCGCTGCGCGCGCCGGCCACGGTGGCGTGGGTCACCTTGGGCTTTCCGATCGACAGCGGTCTCGCCGCGCAGCTCGCGAGCCTCACGGGACTCGAGGTCTCGTTCGTCGCGGTGCAGGGCATCGCGCCACGTGTGCTGATCTCGACGCTACCGGAAGGCCTGCGCGCCGGCGCGATCGACGGGCTCGACGCCCACAGCACGCAGCCGCAGCGCACGGGCGCCGGCGAGAGCGCGCATTTGTCGCTCATCCGTACGTTCGCGGCCGACAGCGATGAGCTTTACGTCGTCATGCAGCTCGCCGAGACGAAAGCCATGGCTTCGTTCCGCCGCGTGCGCAACTTCCTCTACGCCATGACGGGCCTGTCGCTGCTACTCGCGATCAGCGGATCGTTCTGGCTCGCGAAGACCGTCACGCGCCCCGTGCAGAATTTGGCCGACGCCGCGCGGCGCATGCGCGAGGGTGTCTACACCGAGCCCATCAACATCCCGACGGGCGACGAGTTCGGCGAGCTCGCGGGCAGCTTCAACGCGATGCAGCAGGCGATCGCCGATCGCGAGCGCCGCATCTTCCATCAAGCACACCACGACACCCTGTCGGGCTTACCGAACCGTGAGCTCGCCGTGAGCCTGCTCGGCGAGACGCTCGAGCGTAATCGCTCGCTTGCGGTCGTGAGCTTGGGACTGGACCGCTTCAGCGGCATCGTCTCCTCGCTCGGCCACCGCGCCGGCGACGAGGTCATCAAGCTCACGGCCGCGGCTCTGCGCGCGCGCATCGGCGAAGCCGAGGTGCTCGGTCACTTGAACGGCCACGAGTTCGTCATCGGCCTGCCGGGCCGTGACGCACGCGAAGCCGTCGATTGGATCGAGCGACAAGCCGAGACGCTCCGCGCCGGCGTGCAGCTCGCGAACGCCAACATCTCGCTGCAAGTCACGGGTGGTGTCGCCTGCTATCCGGAGCACAGCCGCGACGCTGCCGAGCTCTGCCGCCGCGCCTCGAGCGCGCGCAGCAACGCGATCGCCCGCCATGAGACCGCTGCCGTCTATCGCTTGGGTCAGGACGACCGGTCACTGCAGCAGGTCAGAATCGTCGGCGACTTGCCGCAAGCGCTCTCAAACGGCGACCTGCGCTTGTGGTTCCAGCCGAAGCTCGACTTGAAGACGGGCGAGATCTATGGCGCCGAGGCCCTCGTGCGCTGGCAGCACCACGAGCTCGGCCTACTCATGCCCGACACGTTCATCGGCGCGATCGAGCAGGCCGGCAGCATCGCGCACCTCACGCGCTGGGTGCTGCGCGAGGCTGTGGCACGCTGCGCCGCGTGGCGCAAACAGGGCGTCACACTCGGCGTCGCCGTCAACATCTCGGTCGACGACTTGACCGACGAGTATCTGCCCTACTTCCTCCTCGATCTCACGAAAAAGCATAAGATCGCGCCTCACACGCTCACGCTCGAGGTGACCGAAAGCGCCATCATGCACAACGTGCAGAAATCGCTCGCCGTCGTGAACTGCATACACGAGCTCGGCTTCCGCCTCTCGATCGACGATTTCGGCACGGGGCACTCGGCGCTCGGCCAATTGAAGCGCTTGCCCGTCGACGAGCTCAAAGTGGACAAGTCGTTCATCATGGGCAGCAGCGACGACGGCAAGGACGACGCGATCTTGCGCAGCGTCATCGGCCTCGCGCACGAGCTCGATCTCGACGTCGTCGCCGAAGGCGTGGAGAACGACGCCACGATCGCGCGGTTGGCCTCGCTCGGCTGCGAGCACGCTCAGGGCTACGGCATCGGCAAGCCGATTCCGCAGGAGCAATTCCTCGCGTGGATCGCACAACGCCGCGCCGGCGGCCGCGCGGCCGTGGTGCCGTTGCCCGTGCCGATCGTCCCCGCGGCCTCCCGCACTTAAGGGACTATTCAGGCCATCGCTCGCGGAACTCGCGATGCACGGCGAGCTCGGCGCTCGCACCGTCGCGCGCGGCGATCCGCGCCGCGCGATGACCCGATGTGACGGTTGCAACGCTCACGGCGCGCCCCGCGACCGCGAAGTGCAAGCGCCACTCCTTGACGGCCAGAATGAACCCCAACGGCGCGCGACGGATGCGCCGGTACGGATGCGGCTCCGGGCCGAGGGTGAGCGTCGCCGTGGCGCGCTCGCGCAGCGAAAGACCCGTGCGCTGCTCGACCCAGAGCGCCCGTTCCGCCGCGACCGCACTCCACTCGACGGCGTAGGGTGCGATCGGGTCGGCCGGCGCCTCGCCGGCATCGCGCTCGAGCCAGCCGCTGCCCACGCCGGCGATGGCGTCCGTGTACGGCACGTAAGGCTTGAGGTCGAGCACGGGCGTGCCGTCGAGCATGTCGAGATCGCGCACCTGCAGCGTCAGGCCTTCGATGCGCACGAGGCGCACGGCCGAAAGCCCGAGCGGGTTCGGGCGATGCGGCGAGCGCGTCGCGAACACGCCCTTGCGGCCCGTGCGGCTACGTGGCGGCAGGACCTTCGGCCGCCAACCCGCGTTGCGATCGAACCAGAACAACACCCAGATGTAGTCCCAAGCGTCGAGGTCCGCGAGCGCGTGCTCGAAATTGCGGCCGGGCAGGAGCTCGATGCGCCCTGCGGCGGCGCCGCCCGCGCGTGGCTGTCGCGCGGCTTCGACCTTGGTGCCGAGCGACGTGCGCACGTAGCCGATGGGCGTAAGCTCGAGCATTCTCTATTATACGAATCGGCTCACTGGGGGAATCCGAATGCCCATTCGCGCCGCCGTCCGCCGCTCGACCGTACCGACTCTGCTGGCAGCCCTGCTCCTATCCGCGCCCGCAGCGGCCCAAACGCCTGCGCTCACGGGCCGCGTGACCTCGGCGGCCGAAGGCGCGATGGAAGGCGTGCTCGTGAGCTTGAAACGCGAAGGCTCGACCAAGACCGTCACGGTCGTGAGCCGCGCGGACGGCAGCTACTCGTTCCCGCGCGACCGGCTTACGCCCGGGCGCTACGCCGTCACGACGCGCGCCGTCAGATTCGCGCTCGCCGACCGCGCCACGAGCGTCGAGATTGCGGCGAGCTCGCCGGCGACGCTCGACCTCACGCTGCGCGACGTAAATCCGCTCGAGCTCGCGCTGCAGCTCACGGACCCCGAGTGGTTCGCGAGCTATCCGCTCGACGATCGCGCCAAGTGGGAGCTGTTCCGCGATTGCAGCCGCTGCCACACCATGCGCCGCCCGTCGATGTCGACCTACGACGCCGAGGAGCTCGCGTGGGTCATGAAGCGCATGGTCTACTCGGCGGGTAGCTCGCCGATGAGCTTTCAGCTGCCCGCCAACGCCACGCCGCATTGGGGCCGCGCCGAAGGCGGCGAGCCGTCGGGCCAGCAGCGCCGCCAGGCCGAGGCCATCGCCGCGATCAATCTCAAGGACGGCATGTGGAGCTACGAGCTCAAGACACTGCCGCGGCCGAAAGGCAAAGAAACCGAGGTCATCTACACGACGTGGGACTTGCCCGCGACGGCGCGGCCGCACGATACGCGCATCGCGGCCGACGGCTCGATCTTCTTCAACCACTTCAACGACAACGCGATCGGTCGCCTCGACCCGAAGACGGGCGAGGTCGAGGAATGGCATTGGCCGTACCGCGCGAGGGAAGGCTCGTTCGCGCCGACGGGCGCGCGCACGCTCATGGGGCCCGACCAAAACGGCCGCTGGTACATCGGCAATCAAGCGCAGAGCGGCGTCGTCGTGTTCGACCCGAAGAGCGAGCAATTCGAGTTCCACGATCCGCCGGGCGGCGGCGAGATGATCGACGTCTCGGGCGCGCACGTCGACGGCAACGCGTGGCGCGCGGTCGCGGGACCCGTCGCGGGCGGCGGCGTGTACCAGATCGACCTCGACACGTGGCAGCACGTCGAGATCAAGGGCACGACGGAGAAGCCGCTGTACGCGTACGACATCGCCGCGGACTCGCGCAACAACGTCTACGGCAGCGCGCGCGGCGCCCCGTACGTGTGGCGCATCGACGCGAAGACGCGCGCCGTGCAGTACTTCGACATCCCGCCCGAACCGCGCGGCGCCGGCTCGTTCGGCTCGGGAATGCGGCGCGGCATCACCGACTCGGAGGATCGGCTCTGGTGGGGCGGCTTCGACGGTGGCTTCATCGGCCTGCTCGATCCACGCAAGCCCGCTGGCGAGCAGATGAAGCTATATGCCGTGCCGTTCCCGTATTTCTTCCCGTACGACGCGCATTACGACGAGCGCGGCTACACGTGGACGGGCGGCATCTACGCCGATCGCGTCGCGCGCATGAATGTCGAGACCGGCGAGTGGAATTTTTATCTGCTGCCGTTCGAAGCGAACATCCGCGACGTCAACTTGCAGCCCGCTGCGCGCAACGGGCTGTCGGGCCTTTGGATCGGTCACACGCATCAAGCGATGATCACGCTCGTCGAGCCGCTCGCGCGGTGAGCCGCTCGCGCGGTGAGCCGCTCGCGCGCTGAGCCGATCGCGCGCTGAGCCGATCGGAGCATGCTTTTGTCGCTGCCACGCGACACCGGCGTATACCCGTGCGACGGACTGAACCTTCTGCCGCTGTACCCGGCACTCATGCGCCGACACACCACAGCGGGAGGAGAACATGCGCGCATCGGAGCGGCGCTTTTGCGCCATACGCTACGTCCTACCGCTCGCCTGCTGCGCGTTGACGGCGTGC
>DATFFV010000518.1:0-2834 GCA_035249885.1 Gammaproteobacteria bacterium
TTCGACGGCGTCATCGCGGAGATCAACGGTGAGCTCGGCGAGTTCGTGACGCCCTCACCCGTCGGCGTCCCGACGCCGCCGACCGTCGATCTCATCGACGCGTCGTGCCTCTACATCAGCGCGCCGATCGACGAGGTCGACGCGCCGCGCGTGCGCGCCGGATTGCCGGCCCGAATCAGCCTCGATGCCTTCCCCGAACGCGCATTCCCGGGGCACGTGCGCCGCGTGGCGCCGTACGTGCTCGATCTCGAGAAGCAGGCGCGCACCGTCGAGATCGAGGCCGAGTTCGACGAGCCCGAGGAAGCGGGCTTGCTCGCGGGCTACAGCGCCGACGTCGAGGTCGTGCTCGACGAGCGCGCCGACACGCTGCGGTTACCGACCTCGGTCATCCTGCCAGACGAGACCGTGTTCCTGCTCGACCCCGCGACGAGCCGCATCGCTACGCGCAAGCTCGAGCTCGGGATCGCCAACTGGGAGCACACGGAGATCTTGGGCGGCCTCAAGGCCGGCGATCGCGTCGTGAGCTCGGTCGATCGCGAGGGCGTCGTCGACGGCGCGCTCGTCACGCCCGAGTAAGCTCCTCGGCCGCACCATGATGGAGCTCTCCGGAATCTGCCGCGAGTACGCGGTCGGCGACGAGACCGTGCATGCGCTCGATCACGTCGATCTCACGGTCCGGGCAGGCGAGTACGTCTCGATCATGGGCCCGTCGGGCTCTGGCAAATCGACGCTGCTCAACGTGCTCGGTCTGCTCGATCGCCCCACGGCCGGCACCTATCGCCTGAAGGGGGAGGACGTCTCGCATCTCGACGACGACGCGTTGGCCGCGCACCGGCAGCAGCAGATCGGCTTCGTCTTTCAGTTCTTTCACCTGGTTCCGCGGCTCACGGCGCTCGAGAACGTCGAGCTGCCGCTCGTGCTCACGGGCGCCGCGCCGCGCGCGCGGCGGGAGCGCGCGGCCACGATCCTCGAGTCCGTGGGGCTCAAGGCTCGCCTCGACCATCGGCCCGATCAGCTCTCGGGCGGCGAGCGCCAGCGCGTCGCGATCGGCCGAGCGATCGTCATGCAACCGAGCTTCCTGCTCGCCGACGAGCCCACGGGTAACCTCGACACGAAATCGGGCGACGAGATCATGCAGCTCCTCGAACGACTCAACCGCGACGGCATCGCCGTGCTCATCGTCACGCACGACCCGGCCATCGGCGGCCGCGCGAGCCGTCATCTCACGATGCGCGACGGCCGGATCGTCGGCGACGTCAGGGAGGCCGCGAGATGAAACCGTTCGACGTCGCGCGCATGTCGGTGCAGGCCCTCGAGCGCTATCCGTTGCGCACGTCCATGCTGCTGCTCGCGATTGCGATCGGCGTCGCCGCGGTCGTGCTGCTCACGGCCGTCGGCGAAGGCGCGCGGCGTTACGTCACGGGCCAGTTCTCCTCGCTCGGCATTGAGCTCCTCATCGTTTTGCCGGGCCGCGCCGAGACGGCCGGCGGGGGCATCCAGGGGCTCCTCGTCGGCGAGACGGCGCGCGAGCTCACGCTCGACGACGCGCTCGCGATCGCACGCAGCCCGCGCGTTCGCCAGGTCACGCCCGTCGTGCCAGGTGCTGGCACCGTGTCCTGGGGGGCGCGCGAACGCGACATCACGGTCCTCGGCACGAGCGCCTCGATGCTCCCCATCCAGCACTGGATCATGGGAGAAGGCCAGTTCCTGCCGCCGGGCGATCTCGACGTGGCCGAGCCCGTTTGCGTGCTCGGCGCCACGGTCGCGCGCGAGCTCTTCGCGAGCCGCTCGCCGCTCGGCGAATGGCTGCGCATCGGCGACACGCGCTGCCGCGTGCTCGGCACCCTGGCCGCGCAAGGGATGGCGGGCGGCTTCGACGTCGACGAGACCGTCATCATGCCCGTCGCGAGCGCCCAGCAGATCTTCAACACCTCGGCGGTGTTCCGCATTCTCGTCGAAGCCAACGACCGCGACACGGTGCAAGCCGCGCGGCGCGACATCATCGAGATCGTCAAGGCTCGGCATGCGGGCGAGGAAGACATCACCGTCATTACGCAAGATGCCCTCGTCGCAACGTTCGACACGATCTTCAACATGATCACGGCGGGGCTCGGCGCCATCGCAGCCATCAGCCTCGTCGTCGCGGGCGTGCTCATCATGAACGTCATGCTCGTCGCCGTGAGTCAGCGCACTGCCGAGATAGGGCTGCTCAAAGCCGTCGGCGCGCGCAAACGCCAGATCCTCGCTTTGTTCCTCACCGAGGCCGCGTGCTTGTCGCTGCTCGGCGCGGCCGCCGGGATCGTCATCGGCGGCGCCGGCATCTGGCTCATGCGCGCAGCCTTCCCGATCCTCGACTTCGCGTCGCCCGCGTGGGCGTCGCTTTCGGCCGTGGGCGTGGCCATCGCGAGCGGCCTCGTGTTCGGGATCCTGCCGGCCCGGCGCGCGGCCGCGCTCGACCCCGTCAACGCGCTCATGCGGAGATAGGTCATGCGTGCACGGGACTTCATCGCCCTCGTGGCTCAATCGGTGGTCGCGCATCGCCTGCGCAGCACCTTGACCGCGCTCGGCATCGGCATCGGCGTCACGGCCGTGGTGCTGCTCACGGCGATCGGCGAGGGCTTGAATACCTACATGGTCGAGCAGTTCACGCAGTTCGGCACGACGACGGTCCAGATCCAGCCGGGCAAGACGAGCACGTTCGGCATCTCGCCCGGCGTGCTGAACTCGGTGCGGCCGCTGTCGCTCGCCGACGCCGAAGCGCTCGCCCGCGCGCCGCACGCGCTCCACTCCGTGCCCGTGGTCGCGGGCAGCGCGTCGGTCGAAGGGCGCGGGCG
>DATFFV010000519.1:0-14267 GCA_035249885.1 Gammaproteobacteria bacterium
CGCGGCGTCGCGCGTGCTGCTGGTCGGCGACGCGGCCGGCATGGTCTCGCCCGTGACGGCCGGCGGCATCCACACGGCGCTCAAGCACGGCCTCGCGGCCGGCAACGCGGTCGCAGATTTTCTACGCGGCAAGGCCGAGGACCCGGCCGGCTGGTTCGTGCGCTCGTACCCGAAGTTTCGCTTGAAGCGCCTATTGCGCTGGGGCTTCGATCGCTTCCAAACGGATTTCGCCTTCAACTGGCTGCTCGCGACGCGCCCCGTGCGCGCGGCGGCCGGCATCGTCTATTTCCACCACAAGGGCGTATTCGATCCCAGGGACGGTGCCGAGCCGATCGCACCGCCGCAGCGCGAGTAGGGTTGCGGCTTACGGCGTCTCGGGCAGTTGGCGCAGCAGCCGGCCCTTCGAGCTCTCGACCGGCACGAAGCGCTGCACGCGCTCGCCTTGAAACACCTCGCCCGTGTAGACGTTGCCCGCGGAATCGACGGCAATCATGTGCAGGCCGAAGAACTGGCCGCCGTTCTCGCCCATGCGACCCATCTCGCCGACGATGCGGCCGTCGGCGCGGTTCAAGAACCAGATGCGGTTGTTCGTGAGATCGGAGACGTACAGCAGGCGTTGCTCGGCATCGGGTGAGAACGCGATGCCGCCCGTCGAGCCGCCGACGCCCGTTCTTGGCGCGACGATCCACTCGGCGACGAACTGGCCCTGCTTGTCGGTCACGTGGATGCGATTCGCGTTGCGATCGGCCGCATAGACGAAGCCGTCGCGAGAGACGTTGATGGTGAGATGTCCGACGAAGTCGCGCGGCGGCGGCCCGTTCGGCGTGTAGCGGTGGTCCGCGTCGTCGATGCTGATCTCGGCGAGCGGCTTGCCATACGCGCCCCAGCCGCGCTTGAACGCGAGCGTGTCGAGCGCGAACACGAGCACGCGCCCGCCGAGATAACTGTCGGCGACGTAGACCTCGTTGTCCGCTTCGACGATGCGGATCTCCTCGATCTGGCCGACGACCATCGGTGTCTCGGGCGCGTACTTCGCGCGGAATGCGGCACGCCGCGCCGCCTGCGCTTCGACAGCCGCCGGATCGGGGGCCGGCTGCGGCAGAAACGCAGCGACGGGACCGCGTCCGCCTTGACCGGGCCTGCGCGCGGCGGGCTGCAGGCCGACGGGTCCGCCGTCCTCGCGCTCCGGCGTGCGCGCAATTTCGGCGACGAGGCTTCCCGATCGTGGATCGTATTTCCTGACAGTGTCCTGACCGAGATACACGAACCCGGCGCTGTCGACGTCCATGCCATGGCCCTGTGGTGCATCGAACGAGCCGATGACGCGGCCGGCGCGATCGAGGTGGATCATCGACGGCGCCCGCACGCAGCACAGCGCGAGTGGCGGATCGAGCTCGGCATGCAGCTCGATGTTCGTGAGGTCGTTCGGCCGGTTGTAGAGCCAGACGTTCTCGTCGCGGTCGAGGGCGAGGCCCGTGATGCCGCCGAGCTTCCAGTTGTTGGGCAGGTCCTTTGGCCACGTCGGATCGAAGACGAGCTCGGGCGCTTGCTGCGCGCTGGCGATCGAGGCTCCACCTGTCGCGATGAACCATGAGCCGACGAGGACAGCGGACCAAGAGAGCGTCGGACTACGAGCCGCCATCAATATCCTTTCCACTGCTCATCGCGCTTCAGGATCTCAGAATAGGAAGCGAATCCCAAATCTTGCAACACGCCGCGCCTATCTGCCGCCGAACCGACTGCCATTGCGTACGGCCTAACCCGTCATGGAGCCGGTCTCGTGCCGGCGCAGCTCTTGCAGAGCCAATAAGGCTCGTGGCTCTACGGCAAGGAGGCAGGTATGCGTGTCCCGTTGCGTTTCGCTGTCGCCGCAGCATGGCTCGCGTTGGCGTTGCCCGTACTTGCGCAAGTACGAGTCTCGATTGCGGTCGCTCCTCCGCCTCTTCCCGTGTATCGGCAACCTCTAATCCCCGGCGATGGCTATCTCTGCGTCCACAAACCAATAACAGCGCACGAACGCCGCGGCCCGACGGCGAGGCGCAGCCCCCGCCGGCGCGGGGCCGGGCGCAATCGCGTGAGGAGCGGGCGAGCGATGAAGGCGCCCCCAAAGCGCGCCAAGGGAAGAGGCGCGGCAGGGAACGCGAAGACGAGTGAGTCGCCGCCGTCGCCACGCTCAGGAGCCCGGCTGCGCGACTGAGCAGGACCTCTTGAAGGACAAGAAGGCGTCGGCGCGAAGCAAGGATCTGATCGACGTCGACGAGCTCGAAAGGATCGAGCAGACGACGCCCGCGGATCGCAAGTGAGCGAAGGTTACGACCCGGGCCCGCCGTGGATTTCGCGGAAGAATCTCGGTCCGCGGACCGCTCAGGCGTTAGAATCCCCCCATGACGGCCCGATGTCGCTCGTCGTTCGGCCTGGCTTTCTGCCTCTTGGCGGCGGCTGCGACGGCGGGCGCGAGCGAGGTCTGGGTCGTCGAGCTCGACGGCGCCATCACACCTGCGACGGCCGACTACTTCATCGGGTCTCTCCGGGACGCGGAGGAAGCCGGAGCCGCCGCGCTCGTGATCCGCCTCGATACGCCGGGCGGCCTCGACGCGTCGATGCGCGACATGATCAAGGAGACCCTCGCGTCGCGTGTGCCGGTGGTGGTCTACGTGGCTCCCGGCGGCTCGCGGGCCGCGAGCGCGGGCACCTATTTGCTGTACGCGAGCCACGTGGCCGCGATGGCGCCCGCGACGAACGTGGGCTCGTCGACGCCCGTGAGCATCGGCTCCCCGTTCCCCTCACCCACCGAGCCCGAAGCCGGCGAAGAGCAGGAAGCCGCAGAGCCTGCCGGCGGCTCCGCGATGGAACGAAAGGTCGTCAACGACGCCGTGGCCTACATTCGCGGCCTCGCGGCGCTGCGCGGCCGCAACGTTGAGTGGGCAGAAGCTACCGTTCGCGAGGCGGCCAACCTGCCGGCCGCCGAGGCGCTCGAGCAAAACGTCATCGACCTCGTCGCGCCGAACCTGGACGCGCTGCTCATGGCGCTCGACGGCCGCACGATCGAGCTCGACGGAGGTTCCGTCACGCTCGACCTCGAGGACGCTGAAATCCGAACCGTCGAGCCCGGCTGGCGCTACGAGCTGCTCGCGCTGATCACGAACCCGAACGTCGCGTACATCCTGCTGATGCTCGGGATCTACGGGCTGATCTTCGAGTTCTACAACCCGGGTCTCGGCGTTGCCGGCGTTGCGGGCCTCATCTGCCTGCTGCTCGGCGCCTACGCGCTTCAGATGTTGCCGATCAGTTACGCGGGGCTGGCGCTGATCTTGGTCGGCATCGTGCTCATGGTGGCCGAGGCCGTCACGCCGACGTTCGGCGTGCTCGGCGTCGGGGGTGCCGTCGCCTTCGTCGCGGGCTCGATCATGCTGTTCGACACCGACCTGCCGGGCTACGCAGTGTCGATGCCGCTGATCGCGGCCGTCGCCGCGGCCTCGGCGGCGCTGTTCATGATCGGCCTCGGCGCGGCGATGCGCGCGCGAGCGCTGCGCGTGAGCACGGGACGCGAAGCCATGATCGGCGCCGGCGCCGTCGCGCTCGAGGACTTCGCCGAGCGCGGCCAAGTACGCGCGTTCAGCGAGATCTGGCAGGCACGCTCGCCGCGCCCCGTGCCTAAAGGCGCCAAGTTGCGCGTCACGGGCATCGACGGGCTCGTGCTCACCGTGGAACCCGACGCGGGCATGGATGCCCACGTTAGAGCAACGCAGGCGAGGGCAGGGATGCCCGAGGTAGAGCAACGCAGGGAGCAGGTGCCGAGAGCAGCTGCCGAGGAGTAGTGGAATGGAAATCTTTCTAGCGGCCTTGGTCGCGATCGTAGGCGCGCTGCTGTTCAGCGCATTCAAGGTCCTGCGCGAGTACGAGCGCGGTGTGATCTTCATGCTGGGCCGCTTCTATCGTGTGAAAGGACCGGGCCTCATCGTGCTGATCCCGATGGTGCAGCAGATGGTGCGCGTCGATCTGCGCACGCTGGTCCTCGACATACCGTCGCAAGACTTGATCACGCGCGACAACGTCTCCGTGAAAGTGAACGCGGTGCTGTACTTCCGCGTCGTGGACCCGAAGCAGGCCATCATCAACGTCGAGAACTTCATGGAAGCCACGGGGCAGATGGCGCAGACCACGTTGCGCTCCGTCTTGGGTCAGCACGAGCTCGACGCGCTGCTCGCGGAGCGCGACCGGTTGAACAGCGACATCCAGAAGATCCTCGACGCGGCGACCGACGTGTGGGGAATCAAGGTCGCGAACGTCGAGATCAAGCACGTCGACATCGACGAAAGCATGATCCGCGCGATCGCGAGGCAGGCCGAGGCCGAGCGCGAGCGGCGCGCGAAAGTCATCCACGCGGACGGCGAGTATCAGGCGGCCACGAAGCTCGTCGAGGCCGCGGCCCTGCTCGCGCGCGAGCCGCAGGCGATGCAGCTGCGCTACCTGCAAACGTTGACGGAGGTGGCGGGCGAACGGAGCTCGACGATCGTGTTTCCCATACCGACGAGCGTCCTCGACCTGCTGCACAGGCTTGGGAGTAGCGAGCCGGCCAAAGCCGGCTGAGCGCCCTCAGGCGCCGCGCGCAACCGCCAACGATCGCGCTGGCGCGCATGCCCGCGCGGGCGTTCTCGTGCACGTCGCAGACCACGCCGCCCGCCCCTCGACCGCAACGAGGCGACGGTGCCAGAATCTCCGCAACGCGGGAGACTGGGGGAAGGCGCCGTGCGATCTCACTTGCTCATCGCCATCGCCGTGGTCTGCGGCTTTGGGGCGGCCGTCGAGGCGCAGCGATCCGAGCCCGTTGCGCCCGACAGCCTCGTGGCCGCGGCCAAACGCGCCGCGGGGCGGGACCACGCGGGCACGTTCCTGCGAATTTGTGTCGCCCCCGACAATCTGACGCCGCGCCCGCCGCCCGCTCTCACCGGCCCGCGCCCGCGCGCGCCCGATCGCGCCACGTGGTATGCGAAGCCTTACAAAGTGTTCGATAACCTCTACTTCGTCGGCACGCTGATCCACTCTGCGTGGGCGCTCACGACGAGCGAGGGCATCGTCGTCATCGACACACTGTTCGATTACGCCATCGAGCCGGAGATCGTGGACGGTATGGCCGCGCTCGGTCTTGACCCGAACGACATCGAATACGTGCTCATCAGCCACGCCCACGGCGATCATGATCAAGGCGCAGCGCTCTTGCAGAGCCGCTACGGCGCGAAGGTCGTCATGGGCGCGGCGGACTGGGACGCGACGCTCGAGCGGCCGGCCGGTGCAGCCGGCGGCGTGCCGAAACGCGACATCGCGGTCGGGCCCGAGGGGCTCAAGCTCACGCTCGGCGACACGACGATCGATATCGTGGCCACGCCGGGTCACTCGCCGGGGACGCTGTCGTATTTCTTCCCCGTGAAAGACGGCGCGCGCACGCTCACGGTGGCCTACTCCGGCGGCACCGCGTTCAACTTCCCGCGCCTCGCCGCGAACTTCGCCGTCTACCGCGACAGCGCGGCCAAGATGCTCGCGGCGGCACGCACGGCCGGCGCCACCGTGCTCATGAGCAACCATACGGAATTCGACCGCGCATACGATCGCGCGCGCATCGCGCAGCTGCCGCGCGCGGCCCAAGAGCCGCATCCTTACGAGACCGACGCGGCCACTGTGCAGCGGTACTTCGAGATGCAACGCGATTGCGCGGAGGCGCAGCGTTTGTCCATGAACTGATCGCGTCCGGGAACGTCGTCTGCGTGCCGCCGGAAACGACGGCAGCGAACCTGCCTCCAAGGAGAACAGCCATGACCGTGTGTGATCGACGCAGCGTATTGACCGGCCTCGGGGCCATCGGCGCCAGCCTCTGGGCTTCACCCTCCGCGGACGCGCTCGGGCTCGCCGACGACAAAATCAAGGTCATCCGCTATTTCAGCAACGCGGGCGATTCCTCCGGCAGGCGCGGCCAACCCATGGTCAATCAGTCGACGAACGTCGTCATCATCGAGACCGAGGGCGGTCTCACCGGTATCGGGGAAGGCGGCGAGCCGACGTCGATGGACGAATGCGCGAGCATGCTGATCGGCCAAGATCCGTTTCGCGTCGATCAACACTGGCAGCGCATGCTGCGCGGCTATTTCTACCCGGCCGGCCGCGAGAAAATCCACTCGCTCGGCGCGCTCGACATAGCGCTCTGGGATCTGAAAGCGAAAGCGCTCGATGTGCCCGTGTGGCAAGTCCTCGGCGGCAAGTCGCGCGACCACCTCGAGCTCTACGCCACGGCTTTCCCGCGCGGCCCGAACGGCTCCCTCGAGGACGCGGCGCGCGCCTGCATGGACGCGGGTTTTCGCTGCTACCGCCACGCGACGGATAACCCACGCGAGCGCCTCGTCGACCGTTTCAAGCTGGTGCGCAAGATGCACGAGGAGTGCATCGCCCTGCACGAGATCACGGGCGACGGCGGCTGGGCCATCGACTTCCACACGGAGCTCGACGCGGCGGACGCGATCAACTTGGCCACGCTGCTCGAGCCCATGCACCCGTACTTCTGCGAGGACTTGATTCGCAGCGAGGGCGTGGATTCGTACGAGACCATCCGCGAACGCACGCGCGTGCCGATCGCCGTCGGCGAGCAGTTCGGCTACAAGTGGGACATCAACACGCTCATCGAGCGCGAGCTCATCGATTACACCCGCTGCACGTTGCCGAACGTCGGCGGCATCAGCGAGCTCATGAAGATCATCGCGCTCGCCGAGACGCACTACGTCGGCATGATCCCGCACTTCACCGGTCCAATCTCCGAGGCAGCGCTCGTCCACTGCTTGACGGCCACGTCCGTCATCGCGCTCATGGAGATGCTCGGCGACGGCACGCGCACGTGGCCGCACTTACCGAAGGCGTACGACTTCAAGGACGGCAAGCTGTGGCCCAACGATCGGCCGGGGCTCGGCGTCGAGCTCGACATGAGCCGCCTCACGCGGCTAGCCGAGTACGACACCTACCGCGCGGGCATGCTGCTGAATCACCGCCCCGACGGCTCGTTCACGAATTGGTAATGGGCTACGGCGCGGCACACGTCGGCCGATCTGCCCGCGAATATCACGACCCCGGCCCGCCGTGGATCTCGGGGAAAAACAGCTCGCGCCACGACTCCGGTCGATTCTCGATCGAGCCGATCTCGCGCATGAACTCGGCGTATTTCTCGAGGTTCTCGGGCGCCGTCGTGAAGCGGATGTCGGGGTCGCGCAGCACCTCGACGAGCTCCTCGACGGAGAAGCCGGCCGCGGACTCCGCGGCGAACAGGATCTCGGCGGCGGCCCGCGGGTCGGTGCGGATGAGCTCGTTGGCTTCCGTAAGCGCCGCGAGCACGGCCGCGTAGGCGCGCGGGTTCTGCTCGCGGAAGCGCGCGGTCGTCGACAGCATCGTGAACGTCGTGCTGCCGCCCATGATCGCGTCCGTGTCGAGCACGGTGCGCACGCGCGGATCGCGCGTCTCGCGCTGATGGAACGGCGGCGACGTGAAGTGCGCGTTGATCTGATTGCCGCCCGCGAGCAGCGCGACGACCGCGTCGGCGTGCGTCATCGTCACGGTGTAGCGGTCGAAGCGGAACGCCTCGGCCGCGCCGTAGCGCTGCGCGGCATACATCTGCATGACGATCGAGGGGATCGACACCTTGACGGCCGTAACGGCGATCTTGTCGGTCTCCGTCAAATCGTCGAGCGCTGCTAGTCCTAAGTTCGTCGTGTTCAAGTACATCGGCAGCGACGACATCGCGGCCACGCCGCGGACGTCGGCCGAGCCGCGCGTGCGGTCCCACAGCGTGATGAACGCGGGCGGGCCCGCCGCGATGAAGTCGACCGAGCCCGAGAGCAGCGCGTCGTTCATGACGGCCGGGCCGCCGAGCTGGATCCAGCGCACCGTGAGGTCGGTGAGCCCGGCCGCGGCAGCGTGCTTCTCGATGAGCGCGCGATCGCGCATGACGTGCAGAGGTAGGAAGCCGACCCCGCCGGCGCCGAGCGGTATCCTAATCTCCGTGCCGCCGCTCGACGAGCCGCCGCAACCCGCGCCGTGCAGCGCGACGGCTGCGAGTGCGATACCGACGAGCCCGCGGCGCGTGATCATCAGTGTGTCCGCCGGCCGGAGCGAGCCGCCGTGTTGTGGCGCGGCACCGTGGCGCGCGCGAGGTCGCCGGCGTTCGCGAGCGTGTCGATGCGCCAGCATTGCTCGACGACGGCGTCGACCTGCGCGCGCGGCAGCGCAAGCACGCCCTGATCGACGAATTTCTCGGTGAGCTGCTCGTTGGAGAGCGGCCGATGCACGTTGCCGAGCGACTGCTCGACGAACTTCGTGAGCGTACGGCCGTCGCGCAGCACGACCTCGACGTGCACCTGGT
Source organism: Gammaproteobacteria bacterium (assembly GCA_035249885.1). Lineage (GTDB taxonomy): Bacteria > Pseudomonadota > Gammaproteobacteria > Steroidobacterales > Rariloculaceae > FEN-1219. The sequence continues at coordinate 8,396 of DATFFV010000519.1, forward strand.
CCTCGCTGATCGTGGCGTCGCTGACGGCAGTCGTCACGGCACGTACGCGCGCGAGCTTGGGATCGGCGACGGCCTCGTCCGTGAACTCCTTGAGGCCGCCCTTGCCGCGCACGAGGCCGATGGCCGCGGCGTGGTAGATCGAATACTTGCTCTCGAGGGCGCGCTTCAATTCGCTCTTGTTGCACAGGTCGAGCACGAGCGGCGCGACGCGGAGGCGCACGGAGGCGACCGCGTCGGCGGCCAAATGAAATTCGCGATGCAGCTGACTGCAGCCGTCGATCGTCGGGTGCACGACGAGGCCGCATGCGTACGGCTTGTAGGCGTTGTCGCGGAGCTCGAAATCCTTGCCGAGTCCTGTCGTGACCTTGCTCAAGTCGTATTGCGCGGCCGTCACGGCCGCGAACCCGCGCGGTCCCTCGAGTGCGTGCTCTCCGGCCGTGAAGTCGGCGCGGCCGAGCAGCGCGGCCGTGTAGCCGTTTTGCGCGGCGCGCCCAGGCTGGAACGATTTCGCCATCGAGCCGAACATCTCGCGGATGCCCGCGGCTTGCGTCGCCGCGAGGCCGAATGCGAAGACCATCTGCTTCGTCGTGAGCCCGAGCAGCTTGCCGACGGCGGCCGCGGCGCCGAACACGCCCGTCGTCGACGTGATATGCCAGCCCGCCGCGTAGTGCGCGGGATAGACGGCGTTGCCGATGCGCGACTCGACCTCGAATCCCAAGATGAACGCGTGCACGAAGTCATTGCCCGAAACGGGGTTCGCGCTCGCGTACGCGAACAGCGCCGACGCGACGGGCACGCTCGGATGGATGTAGTTCTTGGGCAGCGTGTCGTCGTACTCGTGCACGTGCGAGCCGATGCCGTTGAGCAGCGCCGCGTGCAGCGCGTCGAACCGCTCGGCGCGCCCGAGCACGCAGGCGTTGGCGTTGCCCGAGAACGGCGCGAGCGTGCGGACCGCGACGTCGAGCGCAGGTTCGACGGCGCCGCCGAGCGCGCAGCCCACGTAGTTGAAAATGGCGCGCTTGGCTTCGTCGCGCACGTCGCGCGGGACCGCTTCGAGCGTGCTGTGCGTGACGTACTGCGCCAGCGCTTGAGTTGCAGACATCGAGGCTCCCAGATCGAATGGCGAACGATACCGTGCGGGCCGTAAGCGCCGCGCTCAATTCACGAAGCGAACGCTATAGATCGGCGGCAAGTAGGTGCTCACGTTGCGCCAGCTCGCGCCTTGATTCTCGCTGACGAACAGGTTGCCCGTCGTGCTGCCGAACGCGAGCGAGTCGCCGTCGGCAGCGATGTCGAGCGCGTGGCGATAAACGACGTCATAGGCGTGCTGCTGCGGCAGACCTTCGCGGAGGACCTCGAAGCTCTTGCCGCCGTCGCGCGTGCGCGAAACGACGAGCGCCCCGTCGACGGGATAGCGCCGCTCATCCTTCTTGCCCGGCACGAACCACGCCGTGCGCGGATCTTCGGGGTGGACGACGACCGGGAAGCCGAACACGGAGGGCTTCGCGTTGGTGATCTCCGTGCACGTGAGCCCGCCGTCGGTGCTCAAAAAAATGCCGTTGTGATGCTGGATCCAGATGTGATCGGGCGCGGCGGCACACTGCGCGAGACGATGCGCGTCCTGGCCGCGGCGCTCGTAGGCTTGGTCGGGCGGCGCATAGTCGGCGCGCATGCCTTGGCCTTTGCAGTCCCAGCTCTTGCCGCCGTCGGTCGTGAGCCAGAGCCCGCCGCACGAGACGCCGAGCCGCACGATGTCGGGACTGCGCGGGTCGACGAGAATCGAGTGAATGCCGGGATAGTCCGCGCCGCCGCCCACCCAGAACTTGCGATCCGGATGCTTCCAGAGGTTTTCCATGAGCTGCCAGCTGTCGCCGCCGTCGCGCGAGCGGAACAGACCGCCGGGGATCGAGCCGCACCAGAGCTCGCCGGGGCGCGACGACGCTTCGAGCGCCCAGACCTTCATGACGTTCCAGGGGATCGGCGTGTTGCGCATGGGGTCGACGTCGACGACGTCGTCGGGCTTGGGCGGGTACTGCGGCACGGGCCGCTCCTCCCACGTGGCCCCATTGTCGCGCGAGCGTTTGATCTTGACGCCGAAGTGGCCCATGTCCTGCGCCGCGTGCAGCGTGCCGTCGCGCTCGGCGAGCGTCATCGTGACGGGGTCGCCCAAGAGCTCGGCGCGGTCGACACGCCACTCGCCGCGGGCATGGCGGCCGACGATGAACAATCCCTTGCGAGTCCCTACGAGCAGCCGGCCAGCCATGAATCATCCTCCCGATAGTGCTTGGAAAACATGTACTTCGCTGTTGTTCTCAAGGCGATCCGTGAGCTTGCGCCGGTCGCGCAAATTGCGTCCGTCGACGAGCACTTTGACGTGATGCCGGACCTCGCCCTGGTTGTCGAGCACGTAGTCGCGCACTTGGGGCCACGACTCGAAATAGCGCTCGAAGAGCTCGGCGACGGTCGTAGCCTCGAGCTTCGCCGTCGGGCACTGCGTGTGGCGCGTGAGGTTCTGCGTGAAGTGGATGCTCGCCATGACCGTTCCTCGTCATGCCGCCGAGCGCGCGAGCACGCGATAGGGCGCGAGCTCGGGTATTCGGCAGTTCTCGAGCGGCACGAGCACGGTCGTCACGAGCGCGTGCTGCCCCGTGAGCACTGAGTGGCTGATGCCGTCCGTGAACACCATCCACGCCGACAGCGGCGGGAAGTGGATCTCCTGATAATGCTCGCGGCTGTCGCGGAAGCTCGAGCTCTCCTTCATGAAGTTGTGGATGCGGCGCATCGAGCGATCGTACGGGCTCGAGTCGATGACACGCACCAGCGGGTAGAGCTTGCCGACCGCGCCCAAGAGCCCGCTGTAGAAGCGATCGAGCGGCCCCTTGTCGACGCGCACGCGCGCCTGTCCGCGGGCGGCGGCAGTCCAGATCTCGGGATGGCGGCTCATGATCGCGTTGAAGGTGCCTTTCGTGCCCCACACGCGATTGCGCGTCGGGTGAATGTTCACGAAGAAGCGCAGGATGCGCGCGCCGTTCGTGGCGCCGTAGGCACCGGCGTCGATGTGCACGAGCTCGTTGCTCGAGCGCGGCTTGAGATTGCGGCCTTGCTCCTCGATCGAGCGGAAGCTCGTCGTGCCGAGCGTCCAACCCGGAACGAAGTCGGGGCACGACCGGCGCAGGAACAGCTCGACGCGCTGCCCATGCGTGCGCAGGATGCGCTCGATGCGCTGCTTGACGTCGGGCGCAGCCGTAAAGCGCGGGATCGAATCGGACTCCGGGTGATAGCTGATGTTCTTGACCTTGAGCTCGTGCGGTAGTCCCTCGCGCATGAATTCGAGATCCGCCTCGATCGGCAGCTCGACAGGGCTGCGATCGAAGAACACGACCTCGGCGCGCTCCATTGCGTCCTGGATGTCCTTCGGCGAGGCGTCGTTGAAGGTGCGTAAAGCGTAATGGTCCATGAGCTCAAGTCCTTGGCCGGATGCCGCGAGCGGCGAACGCAACGTCTAGTTTAGCGATGACGTCGGCCACCGTAATCAGGCTCATGGCGGCCGGGTCGCGGACGCGTTGCCCCCAGCGTAACGTCTCGATCGGCCGGCCGAATTCCCGAGCCACGGCTTCGGGGTACTTGTCGACGACGAGCTCCTGGCTGAAATAGGGCCCCGTTCGATGGCGGTTCGACGTCGCGTAGAGCCCTACGACGGGGGTGCCCACGGCCGTGGCCATGTGGGCCGGGCCCGAGTCGGGGCAGAGCACGACGCTCGCGCGCTGAAGCACCGCGAGCAATTGCTTCAGATTCGTCGTGCCGATGAGGTTCTTCGGCTGGGCGCGCGCCGCGGCGCCGATGTCGCGCCCGTAGGTCTGCTCGATGGCGGTGTTGCCGCCCGTGAGGAGCACCTCTGCACCGTAGCGCTGCGCCGCGTAATCGGCGACCTCGGCGTACCAGTCGGCGCGCCAATTGCGGTAATTGCGGAAGCGCTGGCCCGTGCAGGGGCTGATGACGAGCGTCGGGCGGCCGCTCGCGAACAGCGGGGCGATCGCAGCGACGTCATCGGCGCCGACAGGGATGTCCCAGCGCGGCTGCTGCGGTGAGCGCACACCGATGAGCTCGGCGAACTCGAACAGTCCGTCCATGACGTGGCGCTCGCGGCGCGCGGGCAAACGCACGTTCGTGAACAGCCATTGATGGTCGCGGGCGCGTGCCTTGTCGAAGCCGATGCGCACGTTCGCGCGCACGAGCAGGCTCACGAGATTGGCGCGCGCCGACGCGTGCATGTGCAGCAGCGCGTCGAACCGCCGGCCGGATAGCGCCCGCCGCACGGCCGCGTAGCCGCCGAGTCCCTGCGACTTGTCGAGCACGACGAACTCGACGCCCTCGAGGCCCCTTAATAAGGAGTGCTCCGTTTTGCCTACGATCCACACGAGCTGCGTGCTCGGCCACGCGTCTTGGATCGCCCGGACCACGGGCACGGTATGACAGGTGTCGCCGATGGCCGAGAGCCGCACGATGCAGAGCGAGCGGGGCGGTTTCGCGAAGGGCAGCATGCCGAGCGTCGAGCGATGGCCGAGGGAGCGTCATCGTACACGCGCGAACTCGCCGGCGTCGCGCCGCGACGTCGTGACGTGCAGTGATTAGTGGCTGGGCGTGATGCCGACGCCGATCGGGCGTCGCGGCCCGTTACGGCCGGCGTCAATGATGCGCTCGGCTTGCGCGCGGACGTTGGGATCGTTGAGGTGCGCGTCGGCTATGGTGCGTGCCCGGGCCGGATCGTCGTAGGCCAACCCTTGCACGATTCCAAGCACGGCCGCTTGTCGCGTCTGGTCCGAGGAAAAGGCGTTCAGCAAGCCGACGTCGGGACTGCCGGCTCTCTGCATCGTTGTTGCCCTCAGCACCGGCGCGAGCGCGGTGTCGCGGAGGGCGCCCTGGGGCAATCGCAGCGCCCACTGCCGGGCCCCATCGACATCTTGGCTCGACCAGACACCGACGACGCCTTGGACGGCCAACGCACGTTCCGGCTCGGTCGGGCGATCGAGCGCCCATCCGGCGGCGGCTGCCGGGTCCTGGTTCGCCCAATTGTTAGCGATGACGTTGACGAGTTGCCGCGTCTGCGGGCCGGTGTCATCGGTATCGATCGCGTCCACTAGGCGTGCCGCGGCAGCGCCGTCGCGTTGCGCGACGGTCATCGCGACCGTGGTAGCGGCACGCCCGTACCACTGCTCGCTGCGAAATTGCCCGAGCCATTCGATGGCGCCTTGCGGATCGTTCTGCGCATAGCCCTGCGCGACGCCGTGAACCCACTGTTCGCGAGCCGCGGGCGGCACTTGTGCCGAGTAGGCCAGCGTTTTCTGCGGATCGCGCATCGCGAGCTGCTGACCGATTTGCTGGAACACGTTCGGCGGCGCGCTCTGACCGTTCGCGAGCAGCCACTGCATGGCGCTGTCCGGAGAGCGCGACGCCCACGTCGATATCGCCATCGATGCCAGGTTGTCTCGTATCGCCGGATCGTCGACCGTGAGCAGGCGATTGGCAATCGCCTCGGCCGTCGAGTCCTGCCGAGCACCCGTCATCACGGCGAATCGCGCGGCCTGCATGCGTTCCCTCGGTGTGGTGAGCTCGAGCGCGAGGTCGAGCGCGCGGTCGACATCTTGCTCGGCCACGCCGGCGATCACGGTAGCCACGAGCATCGGTTGTCCCGGCATCGTGCGCGCCCAGGCCAGCGCGGCCGTGGCATCGCGCTTGCCGTAGGAGCGTGCCACGACCTGTGTCAGCCCTTGCCGCTCCGCGCCTACGGGCATGCGCTCGACGTAGCGTAGAGCCGCCAGCGGATCGCGCTCCGCGAGCTCTTGCAGCGCGGCCGATTCCACAATACGGCGCA
>DATFFV010000520.1:0-2070 GCA_035249885.1 Gammaproteobacteria bacterium
TGAGGGTTTCGCGATGACTCGCTTCCCGCTGTCCTTCTCGCTCGCCGCCGCGGCCACACTGCTGTGCGCCGCGGCGAGCGCGCAACCACCGGCCGGCAACGCGGCGCTCGTCGGCGACGCGACGCGCGGCCTGCCGTTGTACGCCGACACGTTCAACTGCTACGCGTGCCACGGTTTCGATGGCCAGACCGGAGAGCGGCGCCTCGTACCGATGAATTACACGCAGGAAGGCTTCATCACGTTCGTGCAGAGCTCGCCGCTGCCGAACATGCCGGCGTTTCCGGACGCTCCCGCGCAGGCGCTCGCGGACATCTACGCGTACATCAAGACGATCCCGACCGATGCGCCAGCCGTGGCCGAAGTGCCGTTGCTGCGCGAGATCCTCGAGCGCAAGACGCGCGCGGCTGCCGAGTAACGATTGCACCCTGAGCACGGAGACGACGTTCGCATGAGACTCTGGATCACGACGGCCGCAACCGTCACTCTGGCCGCACTCGTCCTGACCGCCGCAGCGCAACAGGCCGCCGCACCGTCGGCCGAGAAGCAGCGCATGACGGATCTCGGCATCGAGCACAAGACGGCGCGCGCGCTCTACGATCACTTCAAGCAGGAAGCCAACGGCGGGCAAGCGTTGACGTGGCCCACCGTGCCCGATTGGACCGGCATCTGGACGCGCGAGGCGGCGCCGTTCTTCTGGGATCCCGACCAGACGTCGTTGACTTCCCTGCCGACCGCCAAGCTCACGCCGGAGCACGACCGCTTGTTACGCGACAAGCTCGACAAGGTCAGCCGCGGCATCGAGTTCGATCCCTTGAGCAACTGTGAGCCCGCGGGCATGCCGCGCTGGATCGTCGAGCCCTTCCTGAAGGAGTTCGTCGTGACGCCAGGGCAAACCTGGCTCATCAACGAGATGCAGAACGAGATCCGCCGCGTCTACACCGACGGCCGCGACCATCCGAGCGAGGCCGACGCGTACCCGCTCTGGGAAGGCGACTCGATCGGGCTTTGGAGGGGCGACGAGCTCGTCATCCACACGAGCCAGATGCGCGCCGGACAATACCAACGCATCCAGCCCTTCTACACGGAACAGGTCGAGACGGTCGAGATCTGGCAGCGCACGGATCCGGCGACTATGATCGTCCACGTCTGGGCTTTCGACCCACCGGCGCTTGCGGAGCCTTGGTACACTAAGCAAGTATTCAAGCGTTTGACGAACGACGACTTGAGCCTGCGGATTCGTTACTGGCACTGCGGCGAAAACCAAAACAACGCGGTCGAGCAGACGGAAGCCGGCTCATCCGATTTTGCCGATTTCACGTTCACCGAGACGGACGACGAGTAAGGAGATGGCCATGAGGAAATTGTTGACAGGTGTGGTGGGCGGCGCGGTATTCGCCGCGGCGCCGAGCTTCGCGCACCACTCGGCGGTCATGTTCGACGACGCCAAGGAGATCACGGTCAGCGGCACCGTCAAGGAATTTCAGTACACGAACCCGCACTCGTGGCTGCTCGTCGACGTGAAGAACGAGGATGGGACAGTCACCACGTGGGGCTTCGAAGCCGAAGGCCCGAGCACGCTCACGCGCGCCGGCATTCGCAAGAGCGACTTCGCGACGGGCACGGAGATCACGATCACGGGCCACCCGATGCGCGACGGCCGACCCGCGGCGGCCTGGATTCGCGCCAAGCGCGGCGACGGCAAGGACTTCGATCCGCGCGCGGGCTTCGCCATCCGTTAGCCGACTCACTTCGCAAAGACGCAAACGCCCGAGCCGGTTGTCGCCGGCTCGGGCCTCCTTTTTTGGCGGCCATGGATGGCCGACATGCCGAAAATGCAGGAGCATTTTTCGGCGGCCGCCAGGGATGGCGCGCATGCAGGAAATGCAGGAGCAATTTCCTGCGCGCGACGCTAACTCGCGATGCAGTCGGCGGCCGCGACCGTGCGCGTGAGCACGCCGAGCGAGGAAAGTGCTCTGCACGCCGGCTCGAGGTCGCGCGACGCGACGCGTACGCGCGCGCTCCAGCGCGTCGCCGCGAGCCACTGCATCACGGCGCTCGGCGCGAGCCCGT